>JAADYY010000397.1 GCA_010092805.1 Chloroflexota bacterium
AAGGTGTAACCGAAGTATAGCATGATTGCTTACCCCCTGCACGCGCGCATAGGGCTGTTCAGATAAAGTTACGGATAAATTTACGCTATAAGTTTGTCGGGTTTGGGTTATATCGTGTGAGGTATGGGAGGGCCGCCGCCGTGATGCACGCCGCACAAAGATCAACATGCCGTTTGTTTGCGACAAACCGAGGTTTGATTAATTCATAACCTGTGTTAAAATTGAGTGACAGATGCGAAAAATGATTTTTCGAAGGGTCTAAATTATGGACACCGCAGCCAAAACACTGGAGCAGCGGGCAGATCATGAACAGCGCGATCAGCCGCATGCGACACCTGAACCGAGTCCGCCCCGTTGGCTCACTCAGGAATGGTTAGAGCCGCGCCTGGTCATCGTCACCCTGCTAGCGATCATTGCGAGTTTTATCGGCGCGCGCGCCGGGGCATCCGACGGCCTGGTCCTGGTTCTCAACATCACGTCGTATGTGGCGGGCGGGTTCTTCGGCGCGAAGACCGCTGTCGAGAGCTTGTTGGAACGCCGCATCGATGTCGATATGCTCATGATCCTCGCGGCGCTGGGTGCTGCGCTGATCGGCCAGTGGAACGAAGGCGCGATTCTGCTGTTCCTGTTCTCGCTGAGCAATGTCTTGCAGAATTACGCCATTGGGCGCAGCCGCCAGGCGATTCGCAGCTTGCTGAAGCTGTACCCCTCCGAGGCGACCGTCCGCCGCGACGGTGTGGAGCAGGTTGTGCAAATCAATGACATTCGTGTTGGTGAGATCGTGCTGATCAAGCCGGGCGAGCGCATCCCCGTCGATGGCATTGTGCGCGCCGGGCGCTCCGCCTGTGACGAGTCGCCGATCACCGGCGAGTCCATGCCGGTCGAGAAAACTGCCCACGATCAAGTGTTCGCGGGCACGCTCAATCAGCAAGGGCTGCTCGACGTGGAAGCGACTCAGCCTGCGTCGGACACGGTGCTGGCGCGGATCATCAAGCTGGTGGAGGATGCGCAGGAGAGCAAGGCCCCTACTGAGCGCTTCCTCGACAAATTTGAGCAATACTACGCCACCGGCATCATCGCCGCCATTGCCCTGATCATCGTGATCCCGCCGCTGTTGGGCACCACCGATTTCGAGAGCAACTTCTACCGCGCGATGGTGCTCATGACCGTCGCCTCACCCTGTGCGCTGATCATCAGCACGCCAGCGTCGTTCATCTCCGCGATTGCGGCGGGCGCGCGCGGTGGCGTGCTCTTCAAAGGCAGCGCCTATCTGGAAGGGCTGGCCGAGGTCAAAGCAGTCGCCTTCGACAAAACCGGGACACTCACCTATGGCAAGCCCGCCGTCACCGAAGCGATCTCGTGCTGCGAGATGAACGAAGACGAGCTGCTCACGGTCGCAGCGGCGGTCGAAAGCCGCTCTGAGCACCCGCTGGCCACGGCGATTGTCGCAGCAGCCAGGGAGCGCGGCCTGCCCGTCGGTTCAGTCGACGAGTTTGAGGCGTTTCCCGGCCAGGGCATCGCCGCAAAGCTGGACGGGCGCACGGTGCGGTTGGGCAGCATCCGCTATTTGGAGGAAAAAAACCCGATGCCCCCACAGTTGGCCGATGATCTGGAGCGGCTGGAACTCGCCGGGCAGACGGTGATCGGGGTGGTGCGTGACGGCGAATGTGCCGATTGCAACGCCTGCGGCTTCGCGGATCGTCAATGCGATTGGCTGGGGGTGATTGCGATGGCCGATCAACTGCGCCCGCAGGCCAAAGCGATGGTCACGACGCTGCGCGCGCAGGGCCTGGAGGTGGCGATGCTCACCGGGGATAACCCGCGTGTGGCGCAGTCAATCGCGGAACAGGTCGGGATCGACCGCGTCCATGCCGGGTTGATGCCCGCCGATAAGGTCACGACGGTGCAGGCGCTCGATGAGGAGTTCGGCGCAGTGGCGATGATCGGCGATGGCGTCAACGATGCGCCGGCGTTGGCGACGGCCTCGGTGGGGGTGGCGATGGGCGTGGCGGGGACGGATGTCGCGCTGGAAACGGCGGATGTCGTGCTGATGGGCGACAAGCTCGAACTCATCCCCTACGCCATCAACCTGAGCACAAAGGCGCGGCGCGTCGTCTATCAGAATCTCGCCTTCTCCGTCGCGGTGATCATCCTGCTCGTCAGCGGCGCGCTCTTTATCGATCTGCCGCTGCCGCTCGGCGTGCTGGGTCACGAGGGCAGCACCGTGATCGTCGTGCTCAACGGGCTGATCGCGCTGCTGCTGTGGCCGGAGCTTCAGCGCCGCCGCCGGGGTGAGCGTCCCGCCGGGGCGGCAGCCGCCTGACGGCTCAAGATAACGATCATGGGGGCGGCTTGCGCGCGACGATCAGCGTGGTGAAGTTGAACAGCCACGGCAGCGTGAAGCGCAGCACCGCCCCCAACCCTTCAGCGAGCGCGCTGGTGCGGTAGTAGCCCGGCGCGCGGAACGGCCCCCCCAACCCCCACAGCGTGAAGGCGTGGCTCGTCGGCTCGACGACGTAAATGGCGAAGCCCGCCCGCGTCACCGCATCGATCAACTGGGCGCGGGTGTAGGTGCGCTCATAAAAGGCGTCGTCCGTGAGGACGCTTTCCCCGCGCCGCCGTCGCCGCCACGCCACCAACCGCTGCACCACCTGCGGATACGGGATCGTCAGCACCAGCACGCCTTCGGGCCGCAGCACGCGATACGCTTCGGCCAGCGCGTCATCCATGCCGTGCTCGAAGTGCTCCAGCACCCCAAACGATAGATACGCCCCCAGCGACTCATCGGCGAAGGGCAGCGCATGGACATCGCCCGCCGTGAGCGGCAGCGACGGATCATAGGCGCGTGACGTGTACAGCGCATTGATCGCGTAATCCAGGCCGATGGCCCGGTAGCCCAGCCGCCGCAGCGTGATCACGACGGCGCTCAGGCCGCTGCCGGCTTCGAGGATCAGGTCGGATTTATCGAGAAACGACCGATAGCGGTGCAGCGTCTCCTGCGAGCGGGCGTAGCCGATGGCTGCCAACTCGGCCTCCACTGACGCACCATCCCAGATCTGTTCCCAGGTGCGTCGGGTGCTGTTGTAGCGCGACGATTCGGGTGATGTGTCGGTCATGTCAGCAGTTCCTCCAGGCGGGCGACGCGGTGGGCATACGTGTGGTGGGCGTACACATGCGCCCGCGCCCGTTCGGCAATGGCGGCGCGGGCGGCCTTGTGCATCAGATAATAGGACACCTTCGAGCGCAGATCGGTGTAATCAGTGAAAGTGAGGATCGTCTCGACGCCGTGATCGGGCGGGAACCAGCGCTGCGTACCGGGCAGGTCGTCGGTGATCTGGCAGACGCCTGCACCCGCCGCCTCGAACAGCCGCATGTTGCCGCCGTACAGCATGAAGTTGCCGTGAATATTCACCGCGATCTTGGCCGCCGACAAGATACGGATCATCTCCTCGCCGAGCGCGCGCCCACGCACAAATTTGCGCAGGCTGGGCGGCACGTCATGCACACTCCAGATGCCGAGATCGAAATCTTGCAGCGCCTCCAGCACAGCGACACGACGGCTGTACAGATGATCCGGGACGAGCGTGCCCACAAACGCGATGTCGCAGCCGTAGCGGGCGCGCTCCTCGTCGCTGAGATCCGCCGGGCGGTGAAAGTCAGGGTCGCAGGCAGAAACGGGCAGACATTCCATCGCTTGCGCGCCGAGTTCGAGCCACTGTACGCCGTGATAGAAATCGTTCACCAGCACCAGATCGTAGAGTGGGGCGGCGCGACGGTCGAGGGGGTGCGAGAAGACAATCGGCGAGGTGCCCGACGCATAGATCACGCGGCAGTCGTGCGCCCGCTTGATCGCGGCGACGGTTTCCGGGTAGATGACGGTGTTATCGCCCACCATCCACAGCACATCTGGGCGAAAGCGTGCCGCCTTCTCGATCAGGCGTTGGTTGCGGATGCGCAGCTCCGGGTTGAGTGTGGGTGGCAGCCGATTCGCGGCGGCGCTCACCAGCTTGCCCGGCGTGATCCGCTGGCTGTGACGCTGAGTCTTGCGTTTGCGCGCCCGCGCCAAACTGACGACCGGCAGGTTGCGGTAGAACACGTCGAGGGTGTGCCCCCGCGCCCGCAGCGCCCGCTCCCAGAAGTGCTGCGCCATGCTGGGCGGGAACAGCGGCGGCGCTTCATCCGCCGGGGTGTGTGTGATGGCGGCGGCCAGCGCTTCCGGGTGATGCAGCGACGCGACGAATAAGATGCG
>JAADYY010000398.1 GCA_010092805.1 Chloroflexota bacterium
TGCTGGAGGTCGTGCTGCGCGACGCGGCTACTGGGGAGATCGAGCGGGTGGAGGTGCCTGGCCCCGGAATGTGGGTGCCGGTGTACTGGTCGCCGGACGGGCGCTACCTGACCATCGTCAATTTTCTTTCCAACACGAATCAGGATGTTTACCTGCTGGATCGCACGAGCGGCACGCTGACCAATGTGACGCCCCATGAGGGGGAGTTCGGCTTCACGCCCGGCCCCTGGGTGCCGGACGGCAGCGGCTTCTACCTCGTCACCAACTGCGAGCGCGAATTCACGGGTATGGCGTTTTACACGCTGGCCGCTGGTAGTTGGCGGTGGGTCGAAACGCCGGAGCACGATGTCGAGCAAATCATCCTGTCCCCCGATGGCCGGGTGCTGATCTGGGCGCTCAATGAGAGCGGCGCGACGAGGCTGTATGGCCGCGACCTGACCACCGGCTCGCCGCTGGCGCTGCCAGATTTGCCCTTCGGCGAGATCGAGGGCCTGGATATTTCGCCGGACGGGATGCGGCTGGCGCTGATCTTCGCCAGCGCGAAAGAGGCCGCCAATCTGTACGAACTCGATTTGGCGTCTGGGGCGTTGCAGGCGCTCGGCCAGAGTATGCTCGGCGGCATCTCATTGGATGAACTCGTTGACCCAGAACCGATCCATTACCCGACCTTCGACGGGCGGCAAATCCCAGCGTGGCTGTACCGCCCGCGCGCGGGGCAGGGGCCGTTCCCGGTGCTGCTGTCGATTCACGGTGGGCCAGAGTCGCAGGAACGCCCCCATTACAATTACAACGGCTTGTATCAATACCTGCTCAGCCGCGGCTTCGGGATTCTGGCACCGAACATTCGCGGTTCCACCGGTTATGGCTTGTCGTATCAAAAGCTGATCCTGCGCGATTGGGGCGGCGCTGAACTCAAGGACATCGAGCACGCGGCGCTTTACTTGCGCGGCCTTGATTGGGTTGACTCGAATCGGTTGGCCGTTTTCGGCGGCAGCTTCGGCGGCTTCGCCACGCTGAGCGCGGTGACCCGGCTGCCCGAATACTGGGCGCTGGGCGTCGATATTGTCGGGCCGTCGAATTTGGTGACGTTCGCCCAATCGGTGCCGCCACACTGGAAATCGTTCATCAAAGCGTGGGTGGGCGACCCAGAAGAAGATCGCGATATGCTGGTTGAACGCTCGCCGATCACCTATGTGGATCAACTGCGGGTGCCGCTGCTGGTGATTCAGGGGGCCAACGATCCGCGTGTGGTCAAGGCGGAAAGCGACCAGATGGTCGAGCGGATTCAGGCCAAGGGCGGCGATGTCCGCTATTATGTCGACCCGGAAGAGGGGCACGGGGCTGGCAGGCGCGAGAACGCCATCAGGTGGATGCAGATGATCACCGATTATCTTGAGGAGTATCTGCTGGACGAACCGTCGGCGTGATCGTTTGGGTCATCGGCGCGCGGTGATCTTTGTCACTTGCTGCGCCGGTGCCCGCCAGACTCCGCCAAAATCAGCAACCGAACGACGGGGTTGAGCGTATAATCTGTAGACGAACTTGATCAGCCTGATCTGATCAAGCGACATAAACGAACATCGCGAGCGTAATCATTCGCTGACAATAGCGCAATGGAGTGAAAATCATGACCGATAACCAGCAACTTCCCGTCAACCCGCAGCCCGAAGAACAGCCGGGTGAAGAACAGCAGACCCCTAATGCATTCAACCAGTTCGTGGATCATCAGCGCCGCGCCTTCGAGGAGGCGGGGAGGGCGGTCGACGCGCTGCTGCCCGAGGGTTTCAAAGAGCATTCGCAGAAGGCCCGCAGCGAATTCCTGAACGGTTTCCGCGTGCTGGTCGATGCCGCTGTCGAGAATCTCGAAAAAAGCAGCCAGGAACTCGACCGGGCGTTCCGCCGCAACGCGCCAGATGCCGCCGCGAGCGCGCCGGAAGACGACCGCCCGCCGAGCACGGGCCGCACCAAGGTCAAGGTGCAGGTCGATTAACGCGCGCAGATCAATCTAATATTCAGCCTAACGTTCAGCCTAACATTCAAAAAAGTGGGGCGCTGGATCACATCTGGATCAGCGCCCCGCTTGATTCCGTAGATCGGGTTGGCGCGGCTATTCGCCGCTCAGCAGCGTGGTGATGAACAACGACCCGCTGATCACATAGCCGACGACGGCCAGCACCACATCGCCGTTGGTGTAAAACAGCGTCGCGGTGATCATGATGCTGCCCCCGAAGACGGCGCGGGCAGTGCGCCGCCCCTGCGTCTCGATGCGGGCGAGCTGGCGCTGATAGTTGGACGACGGCTCAACGCGCAGCTTGAGATCGCCGCTTTCGATGCGTGCCAGCACCCGGTTCGACTGGCCGACGCCGAGCATCTGGCCCCACGTGTTGAACAGCCCGCCGCTGAGGATGTCCTGCAAGGTCGGCAGGCCCAGCGCGGAGTTGCCGGCGCTGTCGCGTTGCAGCATCAGTTTCTGGGCGTAGGGCTGCATCTCATCCCAGGGGTTGAAGGTCGGGTCGAGGCTGGTGGACATGCCGCTGAGAATCCCGAAGGTGCGGCCCAGGTAGATGAAATCCTGCGGCATTTGGAACGGCATGTCGTACAGCAAATCCTGGAACTGCTCGCCGATCTCCGCCATCCTTTCCAGGCTTACATCGCTCATCTGCGAAAGCGTCAGCCCCCACACCTGGTCGAAGACGGCGTGCGTCGCTTCCTCGATGCGTTCCATGTCGGCGCTGGGCAGCAGAAACCCCAGATCCGAGTAACTCTGCACGAGCTGCGACGGATCGCGGTGGATGATCGCTGAAAGTGTGCCCACCAACCCATCGACAATTTGCTGGGTGAGCGTGCCGATCATGCCGAAGTCGATGAAGATCAGGTAGAACGGACGCCCGCCACCTTCCGGCGCGCCGACGCCGTTGGCCGCTGCCGCTTCATCCGAGAGCGGATAGACGAACAGATTGCCCGGGTGCGGGTCGGCATGGAAGAACCGATCCTCAAAAATTTGCTGGAGGTAGGTGTCCATCAAGCGCATCGCCACCGCCCGACGGCTGACCCCGGCGGCTTCGATGGCGGCGTAATCGTCGATCTTGATGGAGGTCACATCTTCCAGCGTGATCACGCGGTCGGTGGAGTGTTCCTCGTACACGCGCGGGATGTAGACACCCATGTCGCGCTCGAAGATTTTGGTGAAGTGTTTGGCATTGCGCGCCTCGTGCCGGTACGACAGCTCTTGCAGCAGCACTCGCCCAAATTCCTCGATCAGCGCGATGGCGTCCATGCGGCGGTTGATAAACCGGAACTGCATGGCGATGCGCGCCACGACAAGCATCGCCGCCAGATCGGTGTGGCAAATCGCGTCGATGCCGGGCCGCTGCACCTTCACGACGACGCGGTCGCCGTTGTGCAGCCGCGCACGATGTACCTGGCCGAGCGAGGCCGCCGCGACCGGCTCTTCGTTGAATTCGCTGAAACGGGCGGCGATGTCGCCGAGATCCTCGCGCAGAATGGCTAAGATCTGCTTAGAGGGCACGCTGGGCACTTCATCGCGCAGCGACGCGAGTTCCGAGGTTACTTCCACCGGCAGAATATCGCTGCGGGTGGAGACGAACTGCCCCGCTTTGATCATCACGCCGCCGGTATCGATGGCGAAGTCCCGGAAGGCGCGCGCGTATTTGCGCCAGCGTTTGACGTTGCCGCGCTCGACCCATTCGGGGAAGTAACGCTGCAAAAAGATGTGCCAGAAAATCAGCCGCACGAACAGCGCGCCGAAGTAGACCAGCACCCGCAGGTAACGCATCTGCATACGCAGCGAGCGTTTGCGCCGCTTGAGAATCGCGCGCATTTCGGCCATCTCGCGGGCGCGCTGCCCCGGCGAACCGAGCGGGAAGTGCTCTGGCTCGCTGGCCGGGGAGATGTTTGGGGGCACCTTCGCTGTGGTCGCCGCGACGGCGTTGGCCGCTGCGCGCGCCCCGCCGTTGGTGTAGCCGCTGGTTGCCGCCGGGGTTTCAGGCCTCTTTGGCGAATTGGATATTGAGGGTTGACTGTTCAAATCTTGCATCCGCGATTTCCAGATCCCATAGGCTGTGTGGTAGGACAATATTGCGGCGGTATGGCCCCACGCGCAGCGTGAGTTCGTCTCGGGAGCGGTAAATATCCAGGTCGGCTTTGTCGGCGAAGGGCAGCGGCACCTTCAGCATGTAGCCGTCGCCTTGGCCCAGGGTTTCGATGCGGTGCGTTTGGCCAGCAAACATCTGATCTGCCGGGCTGGTGTCGCCATACAGCGCATCTGCTAGCTGGCGCAGCGACTCTGCACCACCGATTTCGCTGCCAAACAGCGGCGCACGCAGCAACGGTAGATCGCCAAAACCTTCACCGATGAAGGCGATATTTTTGCGCTGGTTGTCTTTCCAGGCGGCGAAGTACGGGTCGGTCACTTCGTCTGGGATGATACGATTGCAGATGATAGCATCCGTCGCATACCCATACAAGTTCAGATATGTATAGGTGCGCTGCGTCTCTTTGATGACCATCATCTCTGGGTTGATGACCAACCGGATGCTGCTGATCTCCGGATCAGTGAGGAGGTTGCGCACTTTGTCCAGCGTGTTGAACAACTGCTGCACTTCTTCCCAGGCGTTGTCTTCCGGCATCTGGTTGTCGCTGTTGCGGTTGAACA
Organism: Chloroflexota bacterium; assembly: GCA_010092805.1. GTDB lineage: Bacteria > Chloroflexota > Anaerolineae > Aggregatilineales > Phototrophicaceae > Flexifilum. The sequence goes on from JAADYY010000398.1 coordinate 4,676, forward strand.
CCTTGCCAATGGGCCGCAGGAGCTTGGCGGCACCGCGCGTCAGGGTGAGGATGCGTTCGAACCACCAGCGCGTCACATCTGGCAGGCTCAGCAGGCGCAGCGTCTCGGCGGTGGGCGCGGCATCCACGATGAGTACATCGTATTCGTCACGCTCGAAATATTGGTTGATCCACAGCAGATGCGCGCCTTCTTCCAGGCCGGGCAGAATCGTCACTTCTTCCGCCACGATGTCTTCGACTCCGGAGCGCGAAAACAGCGCGGTCAGGTAGCGCTGGAACTTGCCCCAATACTTGTCCATCGAGTAGCGGGTATCAACTTCCTGCGCCCACAGATTCGGGCCGATCTCGGTGGCTTCCGGGCCAATCTCCACGCCCAGCGAATCCGCCAGGCTGTGCGCAGTATCGGTGCTGATGACAATCGTCCGCAACCCCATTTCGGCACAGCGCAGGGCCGTGGCCGCCGAGATGCTGGTTTTACCAACGCCCCCCTTACCGGTATGCACGATGACACGCATGTTGTTTTCTTCTCTCTCGTTTATGCTCGTTGATCGCGTTACAGATTTAGCGCGTTTCAGAACGTTATTCAATTATACAAGCGACAAAGCAGCGATTACACTTAAACTTAAGATACGCAACATCCCTGAACATTGTTGCATCCCGCGTATAAGAAGTCTCTTAGAAATGCTGCGTCGTGTTCAATAACCGAACTCACGGCGCACCAAATTGAGCAGCGGGCGGTTATCCAGGTAGCGCGTCAAATTTTCGGCGAACAGCGCAGCGACCTTTGCATGATAGCGGTTGCTAGACCCCGAAATGTGCGGGCTGATGATGACGTTGTTGAGGTTCCACAGGGGGCTGGTGCTGGGCAGCGGTTCTGCGTCGAAGACATCGAGGGCCGCCCCAGCGATGCGGTTAGCGGCCAGCGCCGAAATCAGCGCCGCTTCATCCACCACGCCGCCGCGCGCCACATTGATCAGCACAGCGGTGGGTTTCATGGCCGCCAGCACCGCCGCGTTGATGAGGCTGCGCGTCGTTTCGGTGAGCGGGATGGTGAGCACCAGAAAGTCGCACTCACGCACCATCGAAGTCAACGCTTCGGGCGGGTACAAGCGCTTGGGGATGTTCCCTTCTGGATCACCGGTGCCTGCCGCGCCGTAGACGTTGTCATCGGCGGGGCGCATGGCGTTGCGTTTGGTCGCCAACACCGCCATGCCCAGGGCATCGGCCTGCCGCGCCAGCTCGCGCCCGATGCTGCCATACCCCACGATGCCGAGCGTTTGGTCGCGCAGTTCGCGCGGCGCAAAGATGGCGTAGGGGTTCTGCGGCCATTCGGCCCGCGCCTGAAAAGCGAGCATTTTCGGCAGTTGATAGTTGAAGGCCAGCATCATGGCGATGCAGTATTCGGCCATCTGCACGGCATGGATGCCGCTGGCCGTCGTCAAATCGACATCTTCGGCCTGCACGATGGGCACTTGCGCCACATGATCGATCCCGGCGGTGTGCATCTGAATCCAGCGCAGCCGGGGGGCTTGTTCCGGTAGCGGAAATGTGCGCAGCGTGTACAGCACCTCAGCGTTGGCCCACACACGCTCTGGCACGGTGGGGAAGTGTCGTTCGACTTGGAGGCGTGGCGAGATCGCGCGCAGTTGTTCGATCAGTGCATCGTCAAAATCCATCGCTACGACGACCTGGATCGGCGTGTCGGTCATGCGTCAATGCCCCGTAATGCTTCCATGCTTCTTCCGTGATAGGTCCGTTCGGCAAACGCCGCCGATATTACGCTGTCTGCCGCGCGGATGCAATAGATTCCACAACGCACGCGGGGGTGCCGTGTTACA
>JAADYY010000399.1 GCA_010092805.1 Chloroflexota bacterium
CAAAACACAAATCAGGCGCTTGACCAACGTTCTGAACCCGTTTGGGTGGCGGGTGTATATTTAATGTAATCGGTATGCCGAATCGGAGTCAGCCATGCCGCACGACCAGGACGCACCCAAACCCGATCAGAAGATCAGCATGTGGTGGGCCGACTCCGGTCGCACCATCCTCCAGGCGCGCTACCCCAACCGCCTACACTGGCCCACCATCGTTGCGCACGTGCAGGAGATGTGGCGCTGGCTCGATACCGTCGCTCACATGGTTTCGTTTGTGCTGGACGTGGGCCAGGTGCGCTACTTCCCGCCCGGCTATGTGGAGCACGTGAGCAAAATAGAAGAAACCATGCACCCCAGAGTCGAGCTGGTGGTGTTGATGGGCAGCCCGCTGGTGTGGGAACTTCGTACGATCTACGATGAGCAGTTCAATGAGCGCCCCCACCCGTTCGCCTACGCCGATGATCTCCAGATGGCTTACGCCCTCATTCAGCAGTTCCGGCGCGGGGGATCGCTGGGGGCGCTGCAACCGCCCAAACACATCAGCAATTGACCCAATCAATGTGCGGGCAGGCGGAGGCGCAACCCGCAGCGCGCCTCCAGCGCCATCAGCATCTTATGATGTGCGCCCGACATTTGCGCTAGCGCTGGCTCGGTTGATCAGCCGAACCCAACATTGATGAACACCGCAACGTCGCCGAATGCCCCACCGCTGCCATGCGTGACGATCACGGTGTAGGTGCCTTCGTACGGCATCGGCTCGATGATGAGCGAGTTGGTGCTATCTGGCTCGCGGTTATCATTGCCCACCAGCGGGGTCTGTCCGTCGGGGCCAAGCACCACCACTAACGGATCGGCGAACCCATCCACCGATGTGGCCGTGATGTCGAGCGTCTGCTGGGCACGCATCTCGATTTCGAAATAGAAGACGCGGCCCTCTTCCAGCGTGATCGTCATGTCATCGCCCGAAGTGAACGGCTCAAAAAAGGTGATTGGGTCGGTTTCGATCAACTGGGTGTAGCGGTAGAACGACCCCGCCGCGATGTCCGGGCGGCCTTTCAGCTCGTAGGCCATCCCCAGATCGAGAAATAAATCTGCTGAGTCCTGGGCGATGCCGACGGCCTGCGTCAAATCTTCAATCGCGCCCATGATGTTGCCGTATTCCCGGCGGTAGAAGGCGCGGTCGGCGTAGTACTCAAAAACATCCGGCGGATTCAGCGCGATTCCTTCCGACATCAGGCGGTCGGCGCTGACGTAATCCGCGTTGTCGCCGTAGGTGATGCCAATGAACCAGTAGATCTCCGGGTTGGTGGCGTCAAGTTCGAGCGTGGTGGCGAAATCGGCTTCAGCGTCTTCGGGGAAGCCGGTGTACGCATACGACGACCCGCGCAGCAGATAGGCCAGCACGCTCTCCGGGTCAATGCGCAGCATCTCCGCGTAATCTGGGAACGCCAGATCGTCATTGGCGAGATACCAATTCAGGAACGCCCGCAGCGCATAGCCGCGAATATCGTCCGGGTCTTCGGCGATCAGCGCGTCGTAGCGGTCAAAGGTTGCGTCGGTGATTTCGCTTGGCGCGAAATCGCGCAGCACGACGGCATCACTGAAAGCGTTGACGTAATTTTCGGCCAGCACCTGCGCATCCAGCCGCAGCGCGTTGAGGTCATAATTGTCTGGGTCGAATTCCAGCGCGCAGGTATAGAACGCGACCGCCGCCGGGTAATCGAACTCGGCGAAACTGGCTTCCGCCAAAAACACATAATCCAAATTAGGGTCGCAGTCGGGCTGCGCGCCCGGTTGCGCCCACGCCGGGGTCGCCATGATCAAGCCAGCCAGCAGAAGCAGCCCCCACCGCTGGAACCGCGCATTCAACATCGTTCGCTCCTTGTCTCATCGGTTATGCAGGGTGCAGCGGCGCTGTGGCACCGCTGTGCCTGTCTACCAGTGTAGCATATCGGGGCGGCTGTGGTATGCTGGCGACTGGCGCTGGCGCGCTGGGAGATCGTTGGAAGATCATCCAGCGCAGGTTAGGCCAATTTGGGAACCAGATCGCGCGGATCAACGTCTTGCAGATGTGAGCGCAGCCTGCCGCCGTGGATTCGCCAGCGACCGTCACAGGGAAGAGCAAAAGGAGACCATTTCGTGGGCAAATCCACGCTGAAGCATGTGCTTGGGACAGCGCGCCGCCGGGTGCTGCTGCTGATCGCCGGGCTGATGGCCGCTGGGTGTGCCGCTGGCCCCCCGGCACCGGACATACGCGAAGCGACAGCGACGCCGGCCCCGCTGCCGTTGGCGACGCCGGCACCGTCGGCCCACTGGCTGATCATCGAAGCGGTGGACGTGAGTATCGCGCCAGCGCGGCGGCTGCCCGCCCTCGTCGAGGTGCGGCTGCGCGGCTACTACCCCAACGGCTGCATGGGATCGGTCGTCGTCGATCAGTTTCGGGCCGATTCGCTGGTCATCGTCGAGATCGAGCAGTTCCCGTTCGACACGGTGGGGGCCTGCCCGGCCATGCTCAACGGCTACGAGGGCGTCATTCAGTTGGAGGGCAGCTACCCGCCGGGCACC
>JAADYY010000400.1 GCA_010092805.1 Chloroflexota bacterium
GATCAAGCAGGGTAGCCCCACGCACCCGCCGCAGAAACCACAGAATGATCAGGCTGTAGCCGCTCAAGACGATGCCGACGGTGAGCGACAGCGAGTCGAGGGTCGCGTTGAGCAGCCGCACGATCAACAGCGTGATCAAGACGGTCGCCACGCCCAGCCACTCAACGCGCGTCAGGAACGGCAGCGCGTCATCTGCGTGCGCCCGGCGCAGCCGCCCGACCAGCAGCAGCAGGGCGATGATCACGATCAGGCTGATGCCGCCAGCGATCAGAATCGCGCTGGGTTCGGTCGGTGGCCCCGGCGTGAGCAGCAGTTCGGTCGGCGACCAGCGCGCCCAGAAGCCCCAGGCCAGCCCGATCACCGCCCCGACGATCACAGTCAGCGCGGTGGGCAGCCGCAGCCCGCCGGCCAGCCGCAGGTAGAGGGCCAACACCAGCAGGCCGATCAAGGCGTGCGCGCCCAACGCCCGCGAGATCAGCGTGCGCGGCACCTCGACGAGCGCGGTTTCCGGGTTGAGCAGCAGGCCGTTGCCGAGGCCATAGATCCCGGCCAGCGCGATCAAACTGAAGATGTTGTGCATCCGGAAGCGCGCGGCGATCTCAAGGAGCAAAGTGCTCAGCGCGCTGTACCCAGCGACCAGCACCACCCACGCGAACGGCTCCCGGCCCAGCGGGTTCGTCCACAGCAGCACCTCCGACCCGGCCAGCAGCAGGGCGGCCAGCAGCAGCCGCAGACTCCACGCATGACGCAGACTGCCCCCGCTCGGTGCGGCGCTTGATTCCGTGCGCGGACGCCGGATCACTCCCATTCGATGGTGCCCGGCGGTTTGCTGGTGATGTCGTAGGTGACGCGGTTGACGCCCGGCACCTCATTGACGATCCGGCGGCTCACTTCCGCCAGCAGGTCATAGGGCAGGCGCACCCAATCCGCCGTCATGAAGTCGTCGGTGGCGACAGCGCGCAATGCGACGGCTTCTTCGTAGGTGCGGTTGTCGCCCATCACGCCGACGCTGCGCACCGGCAGCAGCACCGCGAAACTCTGCGCCGTCGCATTGCGCAGCAGCCCCTCGCGTTCCAGCACCTCCAGGAAGATGGCGTCGGCGGCGCGCAGCGTCTCCAGCCGCTCCCACGTGATCGCGCCCAGGCAGCGCACCGCCAGCCCCGGCCCAGGGAACGGCTGCCGCCAGACAATCGAGTCCGGCAGGCCGAGTTCCGTGCCCACGCGGCGCACCTCATCCTTGAACAGATCGCGCAGCGGCTCCACGAGTTGAAAGTGCAGATCATCGGGCAGGCCGCCGACGTTGTGATGACTCTTGATCACCCGCGACTGCCCGCTGCTGGCCGCGCTCTCGATCACATCGGGGTAGATCGTCCCCTGCGCCAGAAACGCGATGTCGTCGCGGCGGCGGGCTTCGGCGGCGAAGGTGTCGATGAACGCCTTACCGATGATCTTGCGCTTCTGCTCCGGGTCGGTGATGCCATCGAGCGCGCTGAGGAAGGTTTCCGTCGCATCAACTGCGACGAGGTTCATGCCGCGCTCCGCGCCGAAAATCCGCACGACCGACTCGGCTTCGCCCAGCCGCAGCAGCCCATTGTTGACGAACACCGCCACCAACTGATCGCCGATGGCCTGCTGAAGCAGCGCGCCCGTCACGGCGGAATCGACGCCGCCGCTGAGCGCCAGCAGCACGCGCTCACCGCCCACGCGCGCCCGAATCGCGGCGACGGCATCCTCGATGAACGCGCCCGGCGACCAGTTCGGCGCGCAGTTGCACACATTGAACACGAAGTTGCGCAAAAGCTGCCGTCCCTGCGGCGTATGCGCCACTTCCGGGTGAAACTGCACCCCGTAGAGGCCGCGCGCGGTGTCGCCGATGGCGGCGTAGGGCGAATTGTCCGAGGCGGCCAGCGCGGTGAACCCCGGCGGCGGCGACTCGATGCGGTCGCCGTGTGACATCCACACCGTCTGTGTGTGCGCCAGATCGCGAAACAGGGGGCTGGCGAGCGTCTGTGTGATCTGCGCGGAGCCATACTCGCGTTTCAGCGACCCCGCGACCGCCCCGCCGAGCGCGTGGGTGAGCGCCTGCATCCCGTAGCAGATGCCAAGCACGGGCGCATGGCCGTCTTGCAGCGCGGCGGAGAGCTGCGGCGCGCCGGGGTCATAGACGCTGTTCGGCCCGCCAGACAGGATGTAGCCGCGCGGCTCATGCTGGTTGATCTGCGCGGGGGCGGCGTTGTAGGGGAAGACTTCCGCGTAAACGCCCTGCTCCCGCACGCGCCGGGCGATCAGTTGCGTGTACTGCGAGCCGTAATCGAGGACGGCAATGCCGCCGTGACGCGGGTCGGTCATGGGCGCATCAGTCCTCATCCGCGAAGATAATCTGGCCGGCAGCCATGCTGCTGATCGTCGCCAGCGCGTGGATCGGGATGTCGTAGCCCGCTTGACGCATCAATTCGCGCCCGCCCTCAAACGACTTCTCGATCACCACGCCCACGCCAATCACCCGCGACTCGGCGCTGCGCACCATCCGCGCCAGCGCTTGCAGCGTCCTACCGCTCGCCAGAAAGTCGTCGATGATCAGCACATTCTGATCGGGCGGCAGGAACTCCGCCGACACCAGCAGGTTGACATCGATGCCTTTGGTGTGGCTCGGCGCGGTTTCCAGAAAGACCGGCCCGGCCATCGTGATCGGTTTGGTTTTGCGGGCGTAAACGACGGGCACATCGAGCGCGAGGCCGGTCATCATCGCTGGGACGATGCCGGAGATCTCGGCGGTGAGGATGCGGTCGACGGCTAGGTGCCGGAAGTACACCGCCAGCGACTCGCCGATTTGAAGCATCAGCGTGGGGTCAAGCTGGTGGTTGATGATGCTGTCCACTTTGAGAATGCCGTTGCCCAGGTTGCGGCCTTCGGCGCGGATTCTGGCTCTCAGTGCGTCCATGCTGCGTCCATCTTACATCCAAACTGTGTCCTGCGTCGGGTCATCGGTCAGCCGCTCACGGTGTGGGGGTGTGGCCGCCCGCCTCTTCAAACACTTCGGCGAACACCATCTCGAAGCTGCCGGGCGGGAAGGTGTTCAATTGGCCGCCCGCCTCCTGGCCCGCCGCCGAATTCAGCGCGCCTTGCATCTGCGGGTAATCGTCGAAGTAGACTTCCAGCACACGATAATACGGCGAGTCGCCCATTGGGCTGCCGAGCACGCTGCTCACCTGCCGCCGCTTGACGTTCGGCATCCGTTCGACCAGCGCCAGAAAATCGTTGTAGCTGTTCTCGAACGCCGCTTGCTGACTGGGCTTATGAAACACAATCATGAATTTGACCATCACTGCCGCTTCCACTCATCCTCATGCGCCGAGCGTTTCATACGGCGCTGATTTTTCGAGTTTGCACTGGTTTCATTAGATTTTTCGGTTGTTATTTGAATAAATCGCTCAATTTTTTCTGCACAAACGATGAGAATAGCCAACACATGGCTCAGCGCATCAAAGCGCTTGCGCCGACGAAAAAACCGGGCTGCGCACAGCCCGGCCTTTCGCTCAACTCAGATGAAGCAGACGGTCGTTACGACCAACTGCTGCGCCCGTTGCTGCGCAGAATCAGCCCGACGACCACACCGACGGCGAAAGCGATCACCAAATTGCGGATCGGGTTGCGCGAGACTTCTTCCTCGATGGCGTGGGTCACGTCGCTGCCCATCTGCTCATAGGAGGTGGTGTTGAGGTAGTTGGCCGCGCGTTCCAGCCCCTCAGCGACCTCGTCGGCCCGCTCCAGATCGTCGGCGCTGATCGAGTCGGTCTGGCGCACTTCGCGGCGGATGGTCTCCGCGCCTTCATTCAACTGCTGCACAATTGTCGACTTGACTTCGTCGGCCCGCTGCCGCGCTTCACGCGCCCATTCGCCCAGGGCTTCGCGGCGTTCATTGCTGTTTTCGCTCACTGCTACGCATCCTTTGCTGCTAAGCTCATCGCTTGAAGACTCGGCCTAATCTAACACTCATTATACCAAACAGGCCGCACCATGTCACCGAAGCCATCGCGTATAAAGCGGCTGCGGACGACGTTGTTGTCACAAAAGTGATACGGTTCTCACCCAGGCGCAACGCAAATCTTTATGCCGTATGGCTGGTGAATGCCAATATAATTCAGCAAAGATCTACAAAAAGAGTTGGGATCAGAAATCTGTGACCTCAAGAGAACCGCAAGCAAATCAAACGGCTCAGGAAGCGTCGCCGACCGCCCGCCCCACGCATGACTCGATGGGCTTGGGGCGCACTTCCGGGCAGCGCGGCGCGGAGATCTTCGCAGGCATCCGCGCCGAGAATTTTCCGTCGCCGCTCACCAACGCGCTGGCGACCTGGGGCGGGCGTGTTTCGGCGCGCGTGCTGATGGCGCTCTCCAAACGTTTCATACGCGACATGCAGCCGAACACCAACTACATGATCGTGCGCAACAAAGGCCTCACGCAGTTGGTGCAGGCCGAACTCCCCGAAGATCAGTCCGATCTGCTGCTGATCGATATTGGGTCGGGCTTTTCGCCGCGCGGCGTCGAGCTGGCCTGGGCGCTGCCGCACGCGCAGATCGTCGAAATTGACCTGCCGGACGTGGTGCGCGAGAAACAGGCGCGGTTGGAGCGCGCACGCGATGTCGAAGCGCCGACGAATATTCGCTGGTTGGCGGCAGATCTAGGCGTGGTGCAGTTGGCCGAGGTGCTGGGCGACCTGCGCGCCGATGTCATCTCCGCGGAAGGCTTGACGCCCTACTTCCCGCCGAACGAGCTGATCGAGATGACGAGCCACTTCCGCGCGTGCATGAAGCCGCACGGCGTGTTCGTCAGCGACATGGCCTGGAAAGCGGGCAATCGCGCTGCTGGGCCGGGCGCGTCGTTCGTCAGCCGGCAGGCGGGCCGCTACCTGGGCGCGATGGAGGATCAGGAACAGGCGTGCAGCATCTTCGAAGCGGCGGGGTATGCCGAAACGATGATCTACATGCCCACCGAAGTGGCGCAACGCTTCGATCTGCCGCAGCCGGTGGCGGATCTGCAATTCATGGTGGTGGCGCGCAACCAGGCGAAATCGCCCGCCGCTGAGTGATCGTCTGAGTGATTCTCAAGCCGCCTGCGCCGGGGTTTTCGCACACAGCGCGGCACCTCTCCGCTGATCAGGACGGATCAGTTGTCCGGCTGATCGGCGGGGTGCCCGGTGGGGCGGGGGGGCGAAAACGGCAGTTTGGCGAAGAAGCGGTCGAAATCGATAGTGCGGTCGTTGCGGGTGAGGATCGCGTACAGGGTGCGCAGCAGCGGCACCGCGTCGGCGTCGAGTTTGCCCGCCGCGATCAACTGGTCGATCACCGGGACGATCTTGATGACGTTGTCCGCGCCCTCGATGGTCTCGCCGGAAAGTTCCTCGACCGCATCCTGATAGGCCAGCCCCATCCCCAGCAGCCGCCCCATGCGCGAGTTGCGCCCGCCCTGCGTCGTCACATACAGGTCGCCCGCGCCGGGCAAGCTGAACACTGACTCCGGGCGACCGCCCATTTTCTCCGTCAAATACGCGATCTCGGCCAGGCTCTGCGCGAAGATCGCGGCGGCGTAGTTGTGCATCTGCGCCCCGGCGGGGTCGGGTTCCGGCTCTGCTTCGGCCATGCCCGCCGCCAAACTCACGGCCATCGCAAACGGGTTCTTGAGCGCGACCGCGACTTCCACGCCGATCATGTCGGTGGAGGTCCAGATGTGGTAATAGGGGGTGGCGAACAGCGCCTGCAACTTCGGCAGAATCTCGGCGTTGCGCGAGACAAACACCACACTCGTATCGCGACGCGCGGCCAGCTCGCCCGCAATCGACGGGCCGCCGACCGCTGCGTAATGCACGTGATCGCGCACCGCTGGCGGCAGATGATCGTGCAGGTA
>JAADYY010000401.1 GCA_010092805.1 Chloroflexota bacterium
GGCATCGTCGGCAAAACTGTTCAAAATTGGCCGTCTGTCGGGATCAATCGTTGGCCTGCGACACGGCGGGTTCGTCACGGAACCAGGCGCGATTCTGCTCAGCTTCCATCTCGATCACCGCCCGATCTGGAAAGCGCTCAAAGATCTGCTCGCGCACATGATCGCGCTCGTCGCCCCAGTAATTCCACGCCGCCACGATGTCGCTGTCCAAATACGGACTCGTCACCGCCATCAGCGAGCCAAACGCCCGCCAGCGCACATCCCTGCCGTTGATGATCACCAGCAGCGGGCGGTCATCGGTGCGGCGGGCTTGCACCGCGTCGATGTGCGCCTGCGTGACATTGTTGAACTGGTACAGCGCTGTGATACGCGGGGTGCTGTAGTTGTACAGGCTGTGGATGAGCGCGAGCGCCAGCCCACCATACACGATCCAGCGCAGCGAGCGGAACTGCCGGCGGGCCAGCCACGCCAGCGGCAGCGCACTGAGGATCGCCAGCGCCGTCAGCCCATCGAAGTAGTAGCGGGTGCTGTAGCGCTGCGAGCCGATCCAGTAAGTGACGTGCACACCGATCACGGAGAGCGCAACCAGCGCCAGCAGCCACGTCCACGTGAAGCGTGTCCGCCGCAGAACGATCAGCGGCAGCAGCCCCCACACAAACGCCACGATCAGCCACAGCCACGAAAAGGCCGGATCATCGCGCAAATTTGCCCCGTCTGGATGCACCATCGGGAACAGCAGCCACCCCGCCCCCACCGCGATCCACAGCGCGAGCGCCAGTACCGACCGCAGCCCGCGCCGCCAGCCGATGACTCCGCTCGCCGCCCCGACGATCAAGCCGAACGGCAGCAGCACCCAACTGAGTCCAAGCGGCGGCCAATAATCGCCCTCAAAGCGCAGATGATCCTGCAATTCCGGCGTGATCTCACCGATCTGCCAGCCAAACAGATCAGCGGCCATCAGCGACAGATCGAAGCGGGCGTGACGGTAGGCTTTGTCCAGCCGATGCGTGTTGCGCCCGTAGTCTTCCCCGAAGCCGACGCGATCATACGACCAGATCATGGTGTACAGGTTGGTGGTGGGGTCGCCGGTCGCGGCGTAGTTGTAGATCGGGATCACGGTGCTGAGCAGCAGCGTCACGGTACCCAGCGCGATCAGCGGGCGCAGCGTCGTCAAGAAGCGCGCTTCTGAGGGCAGCCGCTGCTCCGGCTTGAAGCTCGCCTGTGTCCGCCACCAGCGGATGTCCAAAGTCAACGCACGCCCAAGCCGGATCAAGCTCCACACGATGAACGGAATCGCGACCCCGGCGGCGCTTAGCGGGCGGTTGGCGACCAGCAATCCCAGCGCCAGCCCCGCCAGCAGCCCCCAGCGCAGCATATGCCGTTCGCGGGTGATGCGCCAGTAAGCGTAAACGAACAGCGTTGCCGCGAACAGCGCCGCCGTGTGCCCCATCAGCGTGCCGTTGAGCAGCAGCGCCATCGGTGAAAACGCCGTCAGCGCCGCCGCGATCACGCCGGCATCGGGGTTGAAGATCTCCCGCGCCAGCCGGTACACCAACGCGACGGTCAGCGCGGCGAAAAACGCATTGAGCACCCACGCCTGGCCCATCAGGACACCGACAGCGAGCTGCAACGGCCAGCCGAGCGTGTATTTGCCGAACGTCAGACCGTCCTCCGAGATGACAAACGGCTGCCAGTAGGTGCGCACGGGCTGCGGCGTCTCGACGACGAGCTGGCCGCCCGCCAATGTGCGCGCCTGATACAGATAGGCCACCTCATCTTCGAGGTGCGGCAGCCGCTCGAACACCGTCCGGCTCACCAGCGCGGTCATGAAGAAACTGAACAGCACCAGCGCCACCGCGATGGCTTGATGAGGGAACCGCCGACTTTTGGGCTGGGGGATAGGCTGATCGGAATGGGGCTGAAGATCGTGTGTCATACCCATGCACATATCCAGGTTAGCGACAGCCGCCGATTATACTGCAAACCGACCCGGTGACGCATCCTCGATTCGCCTCCATAGGGCGTTCCGGCGGCCTCAATGCGGGGAATCCGCCGCCGCTTCCGGCGGGGTGTAGCGACCGACCAGTTGCAGTTCATCTGCAAAATGACACGCCGCGAAGTGCCCCGGCTGATACTCGCGCAGCAGCGGAGGCTCCGCGCGGCATTTGTCTTGCACGTAGGGGCAGCGTGGGTGAAAGTAGCAGCCGGACGGCGGCTTCACCGGGTTGGGAATCTCGCCTTTGAGCGGAATCGGCTGCATCTCGATGTGGGGATCGGGTTCTGGCACCGACGAAAGCAGCGCTTCGGTGTAGGGGTGGTGCGGCACCGCAAAGATCTGCTGGGTGGGGGCCAACTCCACGATCTGCCCCAGGTACATCACCGCGACGCGATCCGAGATGTGCTCAACCACGCTCAAATCGTGGGCGATAAACAGATAGGTGAGGCCGCGCTCCTGCTGCAAATCTTCCAGTAGATTCAGGATTTCAGCCTGAATGGAGACATCCAGCGCCGACACCGGTTCGTCGCAGACCACGAAACTGGGGTTGGAGATGAGCGCCCGCGCAATGCCGATCCGCTGGCGCTGGCCGCCGCTGAATGCGTGCGGAAAGCGCCGCAGATGCTCGACGTTCAGGCGGCAGCGCTCAGCGATGTCCCGCACCCGGCGGTCGATCTCGTCCCCGCTGGCCAGCTTCCCCGCCACCAACGGCTCGGCGATGATGTCGCGCACCGTCATGCGTGGGCTGAGCGATGCATACGGATCCTGAAAGATCATTTGCATGTGCTGGCGCAGCGGGCGAATATCCCGCCGCGTGAGCGGGGCAAGATCGATGCTGTCCTCACCGCTCAGCGTGATGACGATCTCCCCGGCGGTCGGCGCAATAGCCCGCAAGATGGTGCGCCCGACGGTCGTTTTGCCGCTGCCGCTTTCACCCACCAATCCCAACGTTTCGCCACGCCGAATCGTGAAGCTGACATCATCCACCGCGCGCACGTACTCCGCCGGCTGCAACCAGCCCGTGCGCACCGGAAAGTATTTCTTGAGGTTGCGCACGGCCAGCAGCGTCTCAGGCATCCGCGTTTGCCTCATCAACGTACAGCACACAATCCGCCGTGTGGGTTGCGCTAAAGTGGGCGGTGGGCGGCAGCGCTTGATCACACACGCCGTTGATCTTGCGTGTGCAGCGGGTATGGAACGCGCACCCGGCGGGGCGCTCGTAGGGGCTGGGGATTTTGCCGGGGATCGTCGCCAGCCGCTGGCCGCGATTTTCGTGCCGGACAACGGCATCCAGCAGATTGACTGTGTACGGATGCTTCGGATGATCAAAGATCTCGTATTTTGTGCCGCGCTCCACGATCTTGCCCAGGTACATCACGACGATTTCATCGGCGAGCTGCGCAATGACGCCGAGATCATGCGTGATGAAGATGATCGCCATGCCCGTTTCCGCCTGGATCGTTTTGAGCAGCGTCAGAATCTGCGCCTGAATCGTGACATCCAAAGCCGTCGTCGGCTCATCAGCGATCAGTAGATCCGGCTGGCCAGCCAACGCAATCGCGATCATCGCGCGCTGGCGCATCCCGCCGGATAGTTCAAACGCATACTGATCGACGCGGCGGCCTGGGTTCGCGATCCCGACCCGCTCCAGCAGACTGATCGCGGCCTGGCGTGCCTGCGCTTTCGACATCCGGCGGTGCAGCAGAATCGCCTCGATGATCTGGTTGCCGATGGTGTGCACCGGCGAAAACGACGCCATCGGCTCCTGAAAGATCATGGCGATGCGCCCGCCGCGCAGCCGTTCCATTTGGCGGCTGTTTGGGGCCAGCCGGGTGATCTCAATTGGATCGCCCGGTTTGGGGTCATCGACAAACAACCGGATCGATCCATGCTGGATGGTGGCGCTCTTCGGCAGAATCCGCAGGATCGACTGCCCGGTCACACTTTTGCCGGAGCCGCTTTCGCCCACCACGCCGAGAATCTGGCCCCGGCGCACATCAAAACTGATCCCGTCCACCGCCGTGATGACCGTCTTTTCGATGCCGAAGGTCACCCGCAAATCTTCGACCTTGAGCAGCACATCGCTTTCAGCACCCATTAGCGCTGCTCCGCATACGGATCGGCGGCGTCGCGCAGGCCATCACCCATGAAGCTGAATGCCAGCACAATCAGGATCACGAAGATGGTTGGGGCCAGGACCCACAAACTCTGCGCGATGGTGCGGATATTTTGGCCGCCTTCCAGCAGCACGCCCAAACTCACCACCGGGGGCCGCAAGCCGAAGCCGAGAAAACTGAGCGCTGTTTCGCCGAGGATGATGCCGGGAAACGCCAGCGAGATCGCGACGATGATGTAGCTCGTGAACGCCGGCAGCATATGCCGCGTGATGATCCGCCAGTCGCTGCTGCCGCCCAACTGCGCCGCGACGATGTAATCCTCTTCGCGCAGCGAAATCAGTTTGCTGCGAATATCGCGCGCCAAACCCGTCCAGCCCAGCAGCCCCAGCAAAATCGTGATGGCGAAGTAGCTTTGCAGCGCATTCCAATCGCGCGGCACAATCGCGGCCAGCGTCATCCACAGCGGCAGCGTCGGGATCGACATGATCAACTCGATCAGGCGTTGGATGAAAAAGTCGATCCAGCCGCCAAAATAGCCGGAGATGCCACCGATCACCAAGCCGATGACGAACGAGATGAACACCCCCGCCAGCCCCACCGACAGCGAGACGCGCAGCGCGAACACCGTGCGCGAGAAAATATCGCGGCCCAAATTATCCGTGCCCAGCAAGTGCAGCGGCTCACCGTCGGGGGTGCCGAACAAGTGAATATTGCTCTCGATGATCCCCCACAGCCGGTATGGCTCACCCTCAACGAAGAAATGCAGCGGGCGTTCCACCGAGGTATCCAGCTTGGGTTCGCGGCGCAGCGTCTCCTCGTTGCGCTCAGTCGTCACGCCGTAAATGATGGGCGGGAAGTGAAATTCGCCCTCATCATCGATGAACACCGGGATCATCGGCGGCCCCAGCACATAGGTCGTGCTGCGTGAGGTGGGGGAAAGCGGCGCGACGAAATCGGCGAAGACCGCCATCAGAATCAGAATGATCAGGACAGTCGTCCCCACCACCGCCAGCCGATGCCGCCGAAACCGCCACCAGATCAACCGCCACTGCGAAGCGGTGTAAAACGTCTCCTGGCGGGGCGGCTTGCGCGATGACACCGGGCTGGTTTGGGGTGTGGCGGTGCGGTTGCGGCGCAGCAGATCTACCATATCGATGCTTCCAAGGCTATTTGACGACACCGTAACGGATGCGCGGATCGAGCCAGGCGAGCAGCACATCCGAAACAAATGTGCCGACGATGGTCAGGAAGCTGAGGTACAGCACCAACGTCCCGGCCAGAAACATATCTTGATCCAGCAAGGATTGCAGAAACACCGGGCCAATATCCGGCAGATTCAAAACAATCGCCACAATCGGCGCGCCCGACGCAATATCGCGCAGGTTCCAGCCGATGGTGCTGACAATCGGGTTGAGGGCGATGCGCACCGGATATTTCCAGATCAAGCGGCGCGAGGGCACGCCGCGCGCACGGGCCGCCGTCACATACAGGCGGTTGAGTTCATCGAGCATCGTCGCGCGCATCACGCGGATGCCCCCCGCCGTCGCAGACAGGCCGAGCACCACCGCCGGCACCCACAAATGGCCGATCAGGTCGATGAGTCGGCCCAGGCTCCAGGGCGCGTCCTGATATTCCGGCGAAAACAAGCCCCCGACGCCGCTCACATCCAGCGTCGTCACGCTGAAGTAAAGCAGCACCAGCGCCATCAGGAAGTTGGGCACCGCCAAGCCGATATAGCCCAGAAACGTGATGATGTAATCTGCCAGCGAATACTGATAGATGGCAGAAAACACGCCCACCGGGATCGCGATGGCGTAGGTGAACAGCAGCGTCACAACGACCAGCAGCGCCGTCAGCCCCATGCGGTCGCCGATCACATCGGTGACGGGCGTCATATACCGGAACGACATCCCGAAATCGCCTTCGGTGATGATGTTTTCCATCCAGTAGAGGTAGCGCTCGCCCAGCGGCCTATCCAGCCCCAGGCGAATGCGGATCAGCGCGACATCCTCTTCGGTCACGCGCTCCCCTTGAATCGTGCGGCTGAGCGCCACCGACTCGGCGAAATCGCCCGGCGGCAGCGACACCAGAAAAAACACGATCACCGAGACGAGCAGCAGCGTGATCAGCATGGTGATGAAGCGCGTGACCGTCATACGCAGCATGGATGCAGCCTTTAGCTCCCTTGCAGAAAGATCGGGTTGGTGAGCGCGTGCAGCTGCCCGTCAGCAGCGCGGATTTCCACGGTGTACCAGGCGGGCATCGTGTCGCGGGTGACCTGCCAGGTTTTTTCGCCGTGCGCGCCACCTGTAAAACTATCCACGACCACACCGCCCGCCACCAAGCGCACAGCGTAGGCCGGATCGCTGGCTTCCCAGCGGGCATGGAGATCGGCGCGGTCAGCGACGAGCACATCGCCCATCATCGCGGTTTCGCCGCGCGGGCTGGTCGCGCTGAACGCCAGTTTGGGGCCGCTGCTGACGTACAGGTGCCCCGCGCGGAGCGCGTCCAGGATGGCGGCTTCGCTCAGGTCTGCGGCGTAAACGACGTTGTAACCGGGGCGCTCTGCCGCTGACAGCGGGCCGTGAATATCGCTGCCCGCCGTTGCGACCAGTTGATGCCCCTGATTGAGCCACTGATAGTACAACTGCACCGCCTGCTCATTTTGGCTCTCGCCGGCCCAATCGCCGTTCCACACTTCGACGGCGGGCGCGATGCCGGGCATCATCTCTTCATAGTGCCAGGGGCAGCCGGAGCAGCGCGGATAGCCGATGCTCGTGGGGTGCGCAATGACATAGAACGCGCCCGCATCCAGCACCTCACGGGCAATAGCCGTCATCGTGTGGCCGTCACGGACGCGCCATTCGTGCCACCGCTGCGCACCCAGCGCCAAACAGTGCCCGTAAAATGTCGTCAGCTCGATGCCGCCCAACGTCAACAGGGCGTCGCTGGCATAGCTGCGGACCTCCGGCACGCTGGACACCGTGTTGTGATCCGTCAGGAACACAAAATCCAGGCCGCGCCGCCGCGCATCCGCAACAAACTCTGCCACATCCCAGCGGCCATCGGAATGCAGTGTGTGACCGTGCAGATCGCCCCGATACCAGCCGGGGCCGCGCGCTGCGGTGCTGCCGGGCGTGAACTGCGGGCGCTGAAACTCGGGCGCGTCCATCGCGATGTCCACGTCAAGCGTATAGCGAATGTCGCCGGGCGGCATGATGCGATGCGTATCGATGAACACCGTCCATGTGCCGGGTTGCAGCGGGCCAGGCGTATACCCCGGCGAGGCGCTGTCTGCCGTGATGACAATCGTTTGATCGGCGTTGTTGTGCCGCGCCCCCCGTCCCGTTACGGGATCAAACAGGCTCAAGCTGATCTCATGCGGCACCTCAGCGCCTTCTGGCCCTTTCGGTTCAAAATCGAGGTGGATGGTGAGCTGCTGTGCGCCCGCCGGAACGGTGAACGCATGAGGCACATGGTTGTGCATGTCGTCGAGAATGAATGTGCCGTTAAACGCGAAGTGCAAGTGGTTGACCTTTGCTGTGCGGGTGTTGCGCTTTTAAACTCTGTTCTGTAACAGATGCTGTTGGTCAATCGATTTGATTGTGTTTTGGCCCGCATCCCCCTGCCCCTGCTCCCGAACGCTGACGCTGGGAGCCGGGGCGAAAACTGCTTTTGAAGTCCCTCGCCTAGCCGCAAAGCGGCGGTTGGGAGCGGGATTTA
>JAADYY010000402.1 GCA_010092805.1 Chloroflexota bacterium
CAGCGCGCGCACCGTCGATCAGGCGGCGCTGGCCCTGCGGTTTTGGCGGTTGACGCGCTGTGCGGCGTCTGCTATGCTTGCAACCTCCGCAGATGTCCTACCACTTGTCGCAGTTGATTCTTAGACAACTGATCATGCAGTATCGCAGAGTGGGCGTTCGCCGCGTCCGGTGAACAGAGGACTAATCACGAGGCCATACGTTCAACTCTATGCGATTTGACGAACTCAAACTCATCGAACCTATCCTGCGCGCGGTGACGGACAAGGGCTACACCGAACCGACACCCATTCAAGCGCAGGCGATTCCGCATGTGCTGGCGGGCCGGGATGTGCTCGGCAACGCCCAGACGGGCACGGGCAAGACGGCGGCCTTCTCGCTGCCGATTTTGCACTATCTGGCTGAAACGCAGCAGCCCCAATCGTCCAATAAGCGCAAGGGCCGCCGCCCCATTCGGGTGCTGATGTTGGCCCCGACGCGCGAACTGGTCGCGCAAATTGGCGAAAACATCTACGAGTACAGCCGCTACCTGCCCGTCAAGCACGCGACGATCTTCGGCGGCGTCAGCCAGGGGCCGCAGGTCGAACGGTTGCGGCGCGGCGTCGAGATCGTGGTCGCCACGCCGGGCCGTCTGCTCGACCTGATGAATCAGGACGAGATTCGGCTGCACCGCATTGAGGTGCTGGTGCTGGACGAAGCCGACCGGATGCTGGACATGGGCTTTTTGCCCGACGTGCAGCGCATCATCGCTAAATGCCCGGTGGAGCGGCAGACGCTGCTGTTTTCCGCCACCATGCCGCCGCCCATTCAGCAGTTGGCGAACAACATCCTGCGCGACCCGGTGCATGTTGAAGTCGCGCCGCAGGCCACGACCGTCGATAAGATCGCCCAGACGGTTTACTTCGTGGAGCAGAAAAACAAACGCGCGCTGCTGGAGCATTTGCTGCGCGCCGAAGACCTGGACAGGGTGCTGGTGTTCACGCGCACGAAGCACGGCGCTAACCGCCTCACCGAGCAGCTCAATAATGCGTCGGTGCGCGCGGAAGCCATTCACGGCAACAAATCACAGAGCGCCCGGCAGCAGGCGCTGGCGAACTTCAAGCGCGGCAAGACGCATGTGCTGGTCGCCACCGACATCGCCGCACGCGGCATCGATGTCGATCACATTTCGCACGTGATCAATTATGACCTGCCCAACGAAACCGAAAGCTACGTCCACCGCATTGGGCGGACGGGCCGCGCCGGGGCCGAGGGCAAGGCCTATTCGTTTTGCAGCAACGGCGAACGCACCTTCCTGCGCGACATTGAAAAGCTGATTCGGATGCGCATCCCCGTCACGGCGGATCATCCGTATGTGAGCAGCGCCCCGGCCAGCAACGGGGGCAACGGGGCGCAGCCGCGTCACGCCAACGGATCGCGGGTGCAGGGCAGCAACGGGGGCAACGGATCACGCGCCAACAATGGCGGCGGCGGTGCGAAGCGCTCCCGCCCGAAAAGTGAGAACGGATCAAGCAACCGCAGCAACGGCAGCGACAGCCGGCGCGATGATCAGGGCGGCACTGGCGAGTACAAGCCGAAGCGCAAACCGAATTCACAGCGCCGCCGCAAGCCGCGTCCGCAGCAGTCGCTGCCGGAAAGCAGCTAACCCCCGCACGCCGCCACCGACTCAGACGGTATGCATGCCGCATTCGCACCGTCTGCGGTACAATACACACTATCACGATATGATCGCCGGGTACTGCTGTGCGGTACCCGGTTTGTACCTGCTGCTGTGCTGAGCACACACCGCTGGGAAGATTCGAGCGTGGCTGCCCAACCCATCCGCCCAACCCGTCAGCGTGCGCTGTTCGAGTTTATCGCGCTGCATTTGGCCCTGACCGTCGTGGTCAATCTGGTATTCTTCACGGCGGGCACCTTCCGCCCGCTGGCCTCCGCAACCGGCGGCTTGATCAGCGGGTCGTTGGTGGCCAACTGGCTGTTTATCGGGCTGCTGGTGGTGTGGATCATTTTGCGGCGTGGCAGCCTGCGCTTTTACGACGTGGGGCTGATCCTGCGGGATGGGCCGTTCGGCATCCTCTTCACGGCGGGGCTGTGGGCCGCCGCGCAACTCATCCACGTGATCGCCGGGCTGCTCCACGACGGCAGCCTCACCCTGCACGATCACTGGCAGTATGCCACCTTCATCATCAGTTTGCTGGCCGCGCAGATCATCGGCAACGCGCTGTTCGAGGACACGGCCTATCGCGGCTTTTTGTTCCCGCAGGCCTATCTGGCGCTGAGTCGGCTGCGCCGCTGGCAGTGGCCGCGCCTGCTGCTGGCGCTGCTGCTCTCGCAGGGGCTGTTCGCGCTGTCGCACATCCCCAACCGCATCTACCTGGGCATGTCGCGCGACGCCCTCATCTTCGATTTGGGGCTGCTGCTGATCTGGGGGCTGATCTTCACGGCCATCTATTTGCGCACCGATAACCTGTTCGTCGTGATCGGCGTCCATGCGTTGGGCAACGCGCCCACGACGCTCATCACCCCTGCGCCGGGCCTGAGCGGTGCGGGCGAATCGCTGCTGATTTATGCGCTGGCGGTGTTTGGGCTGTTCATGCTGCCGCCGATTCTGCGCGGGGTGCAGCATGAGCGCGCCTATCGGCGGCGGCGCGCGGCCCGCCGGGGCCGGACCGCGCAGCGCGCCATGCAAACCGACCCGCGCCGCTCAGCCGACGATTCCCCGACTCCCTTTGCCGCAGATTCCGAATGATGTGCTAGAATTTGCAGCATGAGAAACCGATTAACACCTAAACTGCTCTTATTTCTGGGGTCGCTGCTGTTAGCGGCGCTGGCTTGCAACTTGACCGCGCCGCCGCCGCCCACCCTCGTCCCCTTCCGCACGCCGGTTCCGTCACCGCCGCCG
Source organism: Chloroflexota bacterium (assembly GCA_010092805.1). Classification (GTDB taxonomy): domain Bacteria; phylum Chloroflexota; class Anaerolineae; order Aggregatilineales; family Phototrophicaceae; genus Flexifilum. The sequence goes on from JAADYY010000402.1 coordinate 2,901, forward strand.
ACGTTGGGCTTTCAGGAGCCGGGGGCAAGGCCGGAAAGCTTCGCGCCCGGAATCCCGCAGCCGCCCACGCTCAGCGGCCCGGCGCTGCCCGGCGTCACCACCGGCCCCAGCCGCGAAGTCCTCAACCTGATCAATCAGGTGGAGGCGAACCGGCTGACGGCGCATGTGGTGGCGTTCCAGAACATGGGCACGCGCCATGTTTTCTCTGCGTTCGGCAACACGGCGCAAGGCATCGACGCCGCTTACGATTACATCATGCGCCATTTCAACGACATCAGCGTGCAGTCCAACGGGCGCTTGACGGTGCTGCCTTCCCAAGAGTTTGTCGTGAGTTGGGGCGAAACCGAAGGCGTCGCCCGCAACATCATCGCCGTGATTCAAGGGCAGGAAGCGGGCGGTGGGATCATCGTGTTGGGCGCGCACTACGACAGCATCTCGCTGGATGTCTTCAACGCCAACGCCCCCGCGCCCGGTGCCAATGACAACGCCTCCGGCATGGCCGCGCTGCTGGAGATCGCACGCATCATGAGCCAGACAGATCACAAAGCGACGGTGATGTTTGTGGCGTTTTCGGCAGAGGAAGTCGGGCGGCAGGGCAGCCAGGCGTTCGTCACAGATTATCTGCGCGGCAATGGTAATAACATCGACATCGACGCGATGCTCAACATCGACATCATCGGCAGCGGCAACGGCCCCAACGGCGTCATCGACGACCGCACGATCCGCGTCTTTTCCGCCGGCCCCGACGCTTCCCCCTCGCGGCGCTTGGCCCGTGCGCTGGCGCTGATCACCAGCGAACAGATGCCGGA
>JAADYY010000403.1 GCA_010092805.1 Chloroflexota bacterium
AATCTATATCGATGAGGTAACTGAGCCATGACCATGATGACCAGCGCCCGCTTTTTGCGCGGCCTGCGACAGACTCCGGTGCTGCTCAACGCCCTGCTCGCCGATCTCACGGCGGAGCACGCCACCGGCCCCACCGATGGCGACGGCGGCTGGACGGTGACCGAGGTCGTCTGCCACCTGCACGATTTCGAGATGACCGTCGTGGCGCGGGCACGGCAGATGCTGACCGAAAATGCCCCCACACTCCGACCCATCGATCAAGAGCAGCTTGCCATCGACAACGACCACAAGTCGCAGGATTTTCGGTCAGCGTTCACCTCGTATTTGGAAGCGCGGCGCGCTTTTGTCGCCTCACTGGAAAATCTCACCAATGATCAGTGGGGGCGGCGCGGCAGTTTGCCGAGCGCCGGCGAATTCACCGTGATGGAATTGGCGATGATGGTCGCGCTGCACGACGTGAACCACATCGAACAGATCGCGCGCATCGTCGGCGCGTCGGATCGGCTGCTGTGACCGATCTGCCGCTCGATCAGATCTTAGCGGGCGACTGCCGCGAGCTGCTGCCGACGCTGCCCGCCCACAGCATCGATCTGATCTTCGCCGACCCACCCTACAACCTTCAGCTTCAGCAAGCATTGTGGCGGCCCAATATGACGCGCGTCGCCGCCGTTGACGACGCCTGGGATCAGTTTGACGATTTCGCCGCCTATGACGCTTTCACCCGTGCCTGGCTGGCAGCCTGCCGCCGCGTCCTCAAGCCGGACGGCGCGATCTGGGTGATCGGCAGCTACCACAACATCTACCGCGTCGGCGCGCTTCTGATGGATCTGGGCTATTGGCTGCTCAACGACGTGACCTGGATCAAGGCGAACCCGACGCCGCAATTTCGCGGGGTGCGCTTCACCAACGCCCACGAGACGCTGCTGTGGGCCAAATACTCACCGGAGTCGCGCTACACTTTCAACTATCACTCGATGAAGGCGCGCAACGGCGGCAAGCAGATGCGCAGCGATTGGTACCTGCCGATCTGTTCGGGGAACGAGCGCATCAAGGTTAACGGCGCGAAGGCGCACTCCACGCAGAAGCCGGAAGCGCTGCTGGAGCGCGTGATCCTCTCGACCTCAAAGCCGGGCGCTGTCGTGCTCGATCCGTTTTTTGGCACGGGCACGACCGGGGCGGTCGCCAAGCGCTACGGACGCCGCTGGATTGGCATCGAGCGCGAGCCGGACTACATCGCCGTCGCCCAGCAGCGCATCGACGCAGTCCTGCCCATTCCCGATCCACCCACCGAAACCAGCCCGCGCTCGGCCCCGCGTATTCCGTTCGTCCGCTTGATCGAGCGCGGCCTGCTCGCACCGGAGCGGACGCTGTACTTCCGCCGCGACCGCACGCTAACAGCCACGATCAGCGCCGACGGATCGTTGATCTACGCCGGGCAGCGCGGCTCGATCCACCAGATCGGGCGGCTGCTTCAGGGTGGCCCATGCAACGGCTGGGCGCACTGGTACTTTGAGGCCGACGACGGTGAGCTGATCGTCATCGATGCGCTGCGCCAACAGATTCGCGCCGAACGCGGCGACACCTGATCACGGGGTGAGCTGGTCGCTCAGCCACGCGATGATGTTGGTTTGCAACTGCGGGTTGCTTTGCAGCAGCACCGGACCGCGCGCCACGCCCCCCAACGACTCGAAAGCGAGCGGTCCGGTCGCGGAGGCCTGCACCGCCGACGCCACCGTGAAACTCGCCTGATCGTCGCGGGCCGCCGCCAGAAACAGCGGTCGCGGGTTGTAGCCCGGCAGCGCCGCGATCAACGCGCCCTCGGTCAGTGGGCTGATCAGCACCGCCGCATCGCAGATCGGGTCAACGGCACACCCTTGCAGCGCCAGATCCGCGCCGTTTTCCACACCAATCACGCCGATCCGCCCTGGATCAACCGCACCGACCTGCCCCAACGCCTGGATCATCGCTGTGAAATCGCCAACGGGCGCATTCGGGCGAATGCTCATCGTCATCACGGTGAAGCCGGCTGCCTGCAACCGCCCCGGCAAATCCAGCCAACCCACACGATCAACGGCCAGCAGCAGCAAGCCAGGGCCGCGCACGTCATTCGGCCCAGGGTACAGATCGCCGCTGATTTGCGCGCCATCGCTGCCCGTCACCTGGATGGCCTGGCGGTTTTCGTCGCTGTATTCCGGCCCAAGCGCGATGGGCGGTAATCCGCCCTCATTGGCCGCTGCCGCCGCCGTCGGATCGTTCTGGCCGCCGCGTGCACCAGGCGGCGGACTCACCGTCAGCGGCGGGCGAAACACCGGGCTTGGTGCCAACGTGGGCGCAGAAAGCACCCGAGTCGGTGTCGGCGTCGGCGGCACATTATCGCACCCGGCGATCAATGCCGCTGTGACCAGCAGAAATACAAACCGTTGCCACATCGCGTGATCCTCGCTCAAGCTTCAGCCGCCGGGCGCGCCACGACGATCATACGTGGGCAGCCGTCCTCAAACGGCGCGAAGTCGAAATCGCCATAAATTGCGCGCACAGTGAAGCCGCAGGTCGTCAGCAGCAGGCGGATCTCTGGGGCGAAGAAGAAGCGGTTGACGACGGGCACGAACGTCCGCTGCACCCCCCCCTCCTCGGTGATCTCGTCGTAGATCCAGGTGACATAGAGCAACTGCGCCGCACGATCTAAATGGCTGACCGACTGCTGCATCACGAGGTTGCCGGTGTCGAGGTCGGTGAAGGTGCGCTCCAAAATCACGGCTTCGGTATCCTGTGCGGCGAAAGTCTCCCCAGCGTTGGGCAGATCGATCACCAGCGCGCCGTCCGCGCTCACGAGGCTGCGCAGCCGCCGCAGCAGCGCCATCTGCTCGGTCGGCTGGTGGAAGTGCATCAGCGTGTTATACGGGACGACAATCAGCCGGAACAGGCTATCCAGCGCGACCGTTTGCACATCGCCGTGATGCAGCAGCAGCCGCGCGCTGAGGTCCGGGTTTGCCGCGCGCTTCTGTTCGGCCCGCTCAAACATCGCCGCTTCGATCTCAACGCCATGCACCGTGTGCCCTTCAGCGGCCAGCGCCAACAGCAGACGCCCGGTGCCGCTGCCGGCGATCAGGATCGGGTCGCCGTAATCCGCCGCCAGATCGGTGTACAGCGGCAGATCTTCGGTTTTATCGTGGTGCTCCGAATCGTAGTAGCGGGCGATCACCGCGTAAAAGTTCGCCATCGTCAGGATTTGCTCGTTTGGCGGGCCAGAAACGCCTGCGTCGATTGCTTGTGCGTCTTGCCGATCCACAGCGGCGGGAACAAGCCGCGCTCCGCCGCCAGCGCCGACTCATACGGGCGCGTCAGCCCGGCTTGCAGCAGCGCCTTGATCGACTGGACGGCGGCGCTGTCTTCGGTCGCAATCTGCTGCGCCAGATGCTGCGCCGCGGCCAGCGCTTCACCTTCCGGCGCGACCTGTGTCACCAGGCCCAGCGCCGCCAAATCCGGCGGGGTCAGCGTCTCCGCGCGCAGCATGAGTGTCAGCGCCTGCGCGTAGCCGACCAGCCGCAGCAGCCGTTGCCCCCCCCCCAGCCAGGGATCAAGCCGCGCCGCAAATGCACCAGCCCGAACTGTGCCGCTTCATCCACGATCCGCAGGTCGCAGGCCAGCGCGATCTCGCTGCCGCCGCCAAGCGCGTACCCGTTGATCGCCGCGATCACCGGGACGGGCAGCCGTTCCAGCGCCAGCAGCGCCATGCCCATCCGCGTGACCATTTCGGCGGCGTCGCCTTCGGTCGGGCGTTGGCTCATATCATGCAGATCCGCGCCGCTGCAAAAGGCCGTCGTGCCCGCGCCTGTGACGATCACCGCGCGCAGCCGCTCGACCGTCGTCAGCGCAACGACCGCTTCGGCAAACGCCACCATCGCTTCGGTATCGAGCGCGTTGCGGCGCTCTGGACGGTTGAAGGTGATCGTTGCGATGCCGTCCTTGTCCATCGTGAGTAAGAGTTTGTCCGTCGTCACAGGCTGTTTGTCCTTATGTAGCAGCCGCCAGTGCAGCGCTCAATCCAGCGATCAATTTGGGGCGCATTCGGAGATGGGGGCGAATGGATCGGCTGGCTGTTTGGCCCTCATCCCCCGAACACGGGTTGAAGTCCCGCTCCCAGTGCC
>JAADYY010000404.1 GCA_010092805.1 Chloroflexota bacterium
CTTGACGGTGGGCGTCCGCTGGGCGGTGAAGAGTCCTTCACGCTGGCGACCCGTCCCGGCGAAGATCTGGTGCTGGTGACCCGGCTGCATCCCGTGAATGTTGGGCAGTTCGATGTATACATCGGCGATACACGGATCGCGACGCGGGTGATCCCACAGTTGCCGGGCGGCTGGCTCGAAGTCCCAACGCTCATCCCGGCAGAATACATCGACAGCACGCAAACCCGTGTGCGCATTGTGCCCGGCGCGCACTATCAGCCATATCATCACTGGGCCTATCAGGGCCATTACACGCCCGATAGGCTGCCTGAGACGCCGCTGACCCGTTTTCAGGACGGGGCGATTGTGCTCGCCGCCGCAGATTTGCAACTGCACGGGGATCAGTTGGCTGTGACGCTGCGCTGGGCAACTGACGGGTCGGCAAATGGGGATTACAAGATCTTTGTGCATGTGCTGGATGCCGCCGACCGCATCGCAGCCCAAGCCGACTCACGCCCGGGGCGAGACGCGCTGCCGCCGGGAAACTGGCTGATGGGTTCATTTCAGGACGTATTTGCGTTAAACTTAAGCGATGCACCGTCGGGCCGTTATACTGTTGCTATTGGGTTGTATGATCCTTATGATCTGGTCACATTCGAACGGCTGACTCCGGCGGGCGGTGACGACCAACGGCGGTTTATAATTGGCGAATTCATGATCGATCAAAGCGAGTCGGCAGATAATGCAGCGGGGTTGAATGCGGATGGATGATACGCGCGCTGTTTATCAAGCCTTGCTCACGGCGCAGGAGCGTGATGATCCGGTGGCGCTGGCGACGGTCATCAATGTGCAGGGATCAGTGCCGCGTCACGCCGGGAGCAAAATGCTCGTCCACCCCGATGGCACGCTCATTGGGACAGTGGGCGGCGGTGCGCTGGAAGCGCTCGTCATTCAGGAGGCCCTCGCCGCGCTCGCCGACGGCCAGCCGCGCTTGCCCAGCTACGCCCTCAACGATCTGTCATCCGGCGATCCGGGGATCTGCGGCGGGACGGTGCAAATCTTCATCGAGCCGATCCATGCCGCTCCCACGCTGCTTGTGATCGGTGGGGGGCATGTGGGGCAAGCGCTGGCGGAGTTGGGCAAATGGTCGGCCTACCGGGTGATCGTCTCGGATGACCGGGCCGAATTCTGCAACCCGGAGGTGCTGCCCGGCATGGATGCGTATGTCGTCTGTGCGCCGGGTGAGATCACGCAGCATGTGAGTATCGATACGCGCACCTATATTGCAGCGGTCACGCGCGGGCTGCCTGTTGATGTGAAGCTGATACCGGCGCTGTTAGCGACCGACGCCCCCTACATCGGGCTGATTGGCAGCCGACGGCGTTGGGCGTTGACCGCGCGCGCGCTCAAGGATGACTATGGCCTGGCCGACGCGCAGCTCCGGCGGATCCACGCGCCGATTGGCCTGGAATTGCAAGCGGAAACCCCCAAAGAGATCGCGCTGAGCATCATGGCTGAGATCATCATGATGCGACGTGGGGGCACAGGTGCGCCCATGCGCTGGCTCGGCGAACCCGATGCGGTCGATTTGGCGGCGGTGCAGGGGCAGGATCACGCGGAGTAAACGGCGACCGCTGATGCGTGCGGATGGCGTGCGCGCAAATTGTTTGTTGTTAGGCCGACAGTGAAAATTCTTTGTGTGAGCGATACCGTTTTACCCCAAATGGAGAGCGCGGCCCATCTGCGCCGCCGCTATCATGATGTCGAACTGGTGATCAGTTGCGGCGATATGCCAGCGGTGTACCTGGAGTTCATCACGTCGGTGCTGAACGTGCCGCTCTTTTACGTGCGCGGCAACCATGACACACGGTACACAGAATATCCGCCCGGTGGCGAGGATTTGCATGGGCGGCGTGTCACGTATGGCGGGCTGACGTTTGCCGGGCTGGAAGGCTCAATGCGGTACAATCGAAGCCCAGTGCAGTACAACGAATTCGACATGCTCATGATGGTGCTGCGGATGTGGCCCCTGCGGATGCAGCAAATGCGCCGAGGGTATGGCCTGGATGTGCTGGTGACGCACTCGCCAGCACGGGGCATTCATGACATGCCGGATCTGCCGCATACGGGGTTCAAGGCACTGCTGCGCTTTATGGAGTGGTATCGCCCGCGCTATATGTTTCATGGCCATGTCCATACCTGGGATCGACGGGTGATCACTGAGTCAACGTATTTGGATACATGCATCATGAACATCAACCCGGCGACCGTGATCGAGGTCGAACCGCGCTAATCTGAACAAATTGTTTACGGTACGCAGTGGCTATCTGTACGATGATGTAAGATAGGCGGGATCAAGAAGCGATGTGGACACAGTATTTCACGGTGACATCGGTCACTGAGGCGCTGCAACTGCTGGCAGAACACCGCGAACGCGCGCGGGTGATCGCCGGGGGGACAGACATTCTCATCGAGTTGGAGCGCGGGCAGCGCCCCGGCGTTGAGGTGCTCATCGACATCTCGCGGGTGCCGGGCCTGAACACGATCACCATGTACGGCGATGCGATCCGCCTGGGGCCGTTAGTCACCCACAACCAGATTGTCGCCAGCGAATTGATCATCACACGGGGCTTACCGCTGGCGCAAGCCTGCTGGGAAGTCGGCGCGCCGCAGATCCGCAACCGTGCGACCATCGCCGGCAATCTGATCACTGCGTCACCCGCGAACGACACGATCACGCCGCTGTGGGCGTTGGATGCCCATGTCACGCTCACGGCGCTGGAAGGCGAACGCACCGTGCCGATCCGTGAGTTCTACACTGGGCTGCGCCGCACGATCATGCGCCCGGACGAACTGCTCACAGCGATCACGTTCCCGGCGTTGGCGGCAAACGAACGTGGTGTGTTCATCAAGTTGGGGCTGCGGCGCGCGCAGGCGATCTCGGTGGTGAACACGGCGGTGGTGCTGGCGTTGGCCGAGGATCAAACGGTCGCGCGTGCGTCGATTGCGTTGGGCAGTGTCGCGCCGACGATCATCCAAACACCAGTCGCCGAGCAGGCGCTGATCGGACGGGCGTTGACGCCGGGGGTGATCGATGAAGTGGCGCGCTTGGCCGCTGCGACCCCGACTCCGATTGACGATGTGCGCAGCACCGCCGAGTATCGCACCGAGATGGTGCGCGTGTTGGTCGCGCGGGCGCTGCGCACACTGGCGGCAGACTCGCAAGCGCCGACCTGGGCAGAAGCTCCGGCGATGTTGTGGGGGCCGGGTCAGGGACATGCGCCTGCGGATTGGTCTGGTGTGGTCGCACATCAAGCGGGCACGGCAATCACTCCAATCGAGACGACCATCAATGGGGAGCCGCGCCAGATCACGACCGGGCACGATAAGACGCTGCTGCGGTTTCTGCGTGAGGATGCTGGGCTGATTGGCACCAAGGAGGGCTGCGCTGAAGGCGAATGCGGGGCCTGTACGGTATTCCTCGATGGGGCAGCGGTGATGGCGTGCATGGTCGCGGCACCGCGCGCGCACGGGGCCGTTATCGAGACGGTTGAAGGGCTGCGCGACGGCGATCAACTGCATCCGATACAAGCGGCATTTATCGATCAAGCGGCGGTGCAGTGTGGTTACTGTACGCCGGGCTTCTTGATGGCGGGCGCGAAGCTGCTGGAAGAACACCCGCAGCCGACTCGCGCGCAGATCGAACAGAGTATCAGCGGAAATTTGTGCCGCTGTACAGGCTATTATCAAATCATCCAAGCATTTATCGAAGCGAGTCAGGCACTCAAGGAGACGAACTGATGTCCGATAACTTTAAGATTGCACAGAAGCGGCGTGGGCGGGCGTTTTGGCCTGCTATCGGGTTTTTGTTGGCGGTTTCCATCGCGATTCTGGCTTATGTGGTCGCTCCCGCTGTGATTGATTGGGTGGATGACACATTCCGTGAGTTTAGCCGCCAGGGGTTGACCGACCAGGAGCTTCGGCTGGCCTTCGCTGCGATTATCTGGACGATTCTGATGTCGGTGGTGGTGTTGATCATTGCGGTTTTCACGCCCAAGCGGATGTCCATCGTCAAGGATAGCGACGTGGCAAAGGATCGTGAAGAAGCCGCGCGGCGCAAAAAGGCAGATCGTCTGCGCCAGCGGCGTTTGAACCAGGAAATGCGGCGGCAGAACCAGAGTAACCAGGGCCGTCGCTGAGTCGTACAGCGAAAACACGCATTATGGAGAGCGCCGCGCCCTGCGGCGCTCATGGGTCACAGCGCCAGCGTACAACTAGCACCCGTTTTCGCTCAC
>JAADYY010000405.1 GCA_010092805.1 Chloroflexota bacterium
AGATGTGTATAAGAGACAGTTCCGGCAGCGAATCCGGGCGCTGCGCAGGCGGCGTGCGCCGCGCGGGCGGCGCGGCGCTGGTTGGCTCCGGCCCCAGATCAAGCGGGGTGGTCGTGGGCGGCAGCGGCAGCGGTACCGCCCCATTGAGCAGATCGGCGCTGCTGAACGGCGCGACCCGCAAATACGATTCCTGCCGCGCCAGCTCAGCGAGCTGCTGCACCGCCTGCTGGACTGCGGGCTGGGCGTGTGTTTGCAGCAATTGCAGCGGCTGCGTGGGCTGCTGCGCCCCGCGCAGGCTCTTGAAGTCGCGCTCCGCAAACAGCAGCCGATCATCGCCAGCGGCGGTCTGCTGCCACAGCGTCGGGTCGATGTGCAGCAGCCGGATCGACAGGCCGATCACCCACGCCGAGAAATTGTCGATGTTGAGAAAATTCTCCGGCGTGATGCCGCCGCCGGAGGTGCGCGTCGGGTGCTGGTAATGGCGGTGGCCCAATTCTGGCGAGCGCAGATGCGCCAGTGACGGCACCACCATCCCATCGTAGTCGATCAGCTTGATCTGGCCATGCTCATCGACGACGATGTTGCCGTGCTGTAGATCGCCGTGCGCGATCTGGTCGCTGCGCAGTTGGGCCATCAACGCGCCCCAGCGCCTGGACAGCGTTTCCAGCCCAGCGCGATCGCTGCGGGTGGCCAGTGTCTCGATGTGGGTATCGAGGCGCTGGCCTTTGACCCACTCCATCTTGAGGATCGGGTACCACTGGCCGCGCAGCCGGATGCCCTGCGGCTGGTAGGCAAAGCCGACGGTGTAATCGGGGCGGTGCGCTGCCAGGTGACGGCTGATCCCGGCGTAGCGCTGCTCCTGATCGGTGGTTTCGCGCAAGAAGCAGCGCACCGCCCAGGTTTTGCCCCCGGTTTCGACCTGAAAGACGACGGCGAAATTGCCCGAAATCGGGCGCGGCAGCCCCAGCCGGTCGGTGATCACGCGCCCGGCACGCAGCGCCGGATCGCTGAAGACAGCTTGCGGGTTTTGCAGCGCTTCCAGATATTCATTCGGGTTCGGCCAGGCCACCCTGGGTCACTCCTGCGAGATCAGCCGGATTCTGATGAGCGTGACATCATCGTTCTTGCACCACTGGTCGGCGCGCAGCTTTTCGACGAGGCTTTCGAACCGGCGCTGTTTGCGCAGCCGCTTGAATCTGCGCACCAAGTCCTGCTTGAGGAAGGTTTGCGCCAGCGCGTCCGTCATCAGGAAGAAGTAATCGCCCACCTGCCAGGTGCCCGCCGCGTGCTGCGGATCGACAGCCGCGTTGCTGGGCATGTCGGTCGAGAGCAGCGTCGGGTGGTTGTTGAACTGGTCGGCGCGGGTGTACGGCGTCGCAGCGATGATCGTCTCGTCGCGCACCTGAAACAGGTTGCTGTCGCCGACGCTGGTCGCCTGCCACGTGCCATCAACGGCGAGGTGCAGCCCCAACAGCGTGGCATACGCGCCGTGACTGAGCTTTTCTTCGGCGTACCAGGGCAGCGGCTTTTCCTGCCGAAAGTTGGCGAGCTGCTGCTGCCATTCCGCCGTCAGCGGCGCGATGCTGGCCGCATCGATGTGGGTGAGGCGCTGCTCGGCATACGCCAGCGCCAGCACATAGGCCCACAGCCCGGAAAATGAGGTTTCCGTCGCGCCATCAGCGACCGCACAGCGGAACGCGAGCAGCGCATCGGCGTCGTCTTTGTAGAACATCGAGGCGAAAGCGTCCTCGTATTCGGTCGGCTGGTTCCCGGCTTTTTGCAGCCAAAACGCAGAAGCGGCGATTCTCATAGGATTCTGGAGTCGATGCTCGTTCGCTGCCATGTCAGCGCAGGTTGCTGGGGCGCGTGCCGATGTCGAGGAAGCGGATCACCGAGACGATGTCGGCGTTGAAGACAAACCCGCGCGACTCCTCCGCGACCATGTAGCCTTCTTGTTCGGCGGCGTCGCGCATGTAGTCCGGCAGCACGCTCGACATGCTGAACAACTGCTTGGCGTAGCGGTCGGGCAGTTCAACCTCGCTGCTGGGGAATTCGAACGTCGCGCCGCCCTTCGACGAGATGTGCGCGTTGAACAGCAGCACATTGCCGTCCGAGCTGCTCAGATTGCGCAGTTCTTCGGCGGGCGGGCTGGGCTGGCCGTCGGTGGCTTCGCCGTCGGTGATGTTGATGATGATCGGCGGGAAGCAGTCCGGGTGTTCGCTCAGCCACTGCTTGGTGATGCGCGTGGCTTCGCGCAGCGCGCCCGACATCGGCGTGCCGCCGTAAGCGACGGGCTGGAACCAGATGGGGAAGCGGACTTTCTGCTCTACCAGGCCGCCCGCGCCATCATCGACCTTCTTGTTACGCTCCTCGATCTCGACGGGCGAGTCGGCGATCACGCTGATGGGCACGAGATCTTTATCCGCCAGCGACCCGCCAAACGCCGACTTCACGCGCGTGCCGTAGCCGACGACGCCGACGTAGTAGTAGTCGCGCACACCCTCAGACTTGGCGCACTTGATCACGAGGTTTTGCAGCAGGCGGTTGA
>JAADYY010000406.1 GCA_010092805.1 Chloroflexota bacterium
CCGTGAACGCGGGACGTACGGCGAGGAACAGAAACCCGGCAGCGCACAGGCTGCCGGGTTGGGCCAATCCGAATGTTCGACTCAGGTCTTATCGTGCGGAGAGGGTGGGATTCGAACCCACGGTACCCGTAAGGGCACACTCATTTTCGAGACGAGCCCGTTCGACCACTCCGGCACCTCTCCATTAGATGCAGCAGCCATATTGCGATTATACACAAACCCACCCGTTGATCCTATCCCGAAATAGGGTGCTTCCACCAATGCGATGCAATTGATGCAAACCTCAGCGCAGCGACTGAAAAAACGTTTGGAGTTGGGCGGCGGCTTCATCGGCCAGCAAGCCGGCATCGACATCCACGCGATGGTTGAGCTGATCGTGCCGCAGCAGATCGATGATGCTGCCAGCGGCCCCCGCCTTGAGATCGATGGCCGCATACACCAGCCGGGGCAGCCGCGCGAGCACCATCGCGCCCGCGCACATCGCGCAGGGTTCCAGCGTGCAGTAGAGCGTCACGCCGTCCAGCCGCCAATGATTGAGCGCGGCGGCGGCCTGCCGGATGGCGATCATCTCGGCGTGGGCAGTTGGGTCGTGATCGGCTTCGCGGCGGTTGCACCCACGCCCGATCACGGTGCCGTTGTAGACGGCGACCGCACCAATCGGCACATCTCCTGTGTCGAGCGCGCGCGCGGCTTCGGCCAGCGCCAACCGCATGTAATCGAGGTCGTTCACAGGCGCTCAGAACAGCGCCAACTGCTGCGGCCCGTCGGGATCGTATTTGGGGGCGTCGGCTTCGGGCTGATCATCGGGCTGATCATCGGGCTGATCATCGGGCTGATCATCGGGTGCCGGGTTTTCGGGCACCGCCGACTCGACGGCGGCGGGTGGCACATCGACTATGGCCGTTGGCTGCACAGCGGCGGACTCGGCCACGGCGGCCACGACGGCGGCGTCCGGGGTGAAATCCGCGCCGACAGCATCCACGTGCGCCGTCGCGCGGATGTAGAGTTCTTGCAGCTCGGCCTCGCTGAACCCTGTTTCATGCATCACTGCACGCAGCGTCGCCTCGGTGCTCAGGTCGCCGACCTGGACGACGTACTGATAATGGGCACGCAGGCAGTCGTGCCAATCGTCGCTGAACACACTTTTCTCTGGCAAGGGGATCGCTCCTCTCTCGCTTCTCCCTGCAAAACCGGGTGCGAGGTCACTTCTGATTCTGTGTGTGGAGCACTTCGAGGATCTCGGCACCATAGGCGGAAAGCCGCCAGGGGCCAAGCCCGCGAATATCGCGCATATCGTCCAGGCTGTTGGGCAAGCGTTCGGCCAATGTCCACAGCACATCTTTGGAGATGATCACATCCGACTCGACGCCGCGCGCAATCGCCCGGTTACGCCGCCACTCCCGCAGCGCTGAATACAACTCGACCACTTCCGGATCGGCAGGCGGCTCCGGCGGCGGTGGCTCCGGCAGATCGCCTTGCAGCCCGGCATTGATCGCGCTGAGCAGCTTCTGCCCAGCGTGCCGCACCAGCCCACCAGAGACGCCGCTCATGCCGTTGAGCGCGGCGAGGCTGCGCGGCGGTTTGCGTGCCATAGCGACCAGTGTTTTGTCGCTGAGGATCTTGAACGGCGGCAGATTCCGTTCTTCGGCGATCTGCTCGCGCAGCAGGTAGAGTTCACGCAGCACCGCCGCCTGCCGGGCGGTGAGTCGATTCGGCAGCGCCAGCCGCCAGTAGCCTTGCGGGTTGAAGCTGTGGTGCGTGGGCTGCACATGGCACTGTTCGGCGAAGGTCTCCTGCGCTTCGGTCAGGCGGTCGCGTTCGGCCAGTTGTTTCCGAAAGTGATCCCGCAGTGCGGGCAGATAATGCGTGTCCATCTGCGCGTAGCGGAGGCTGTCTGCCGACAGCGGACGCTGGCCCCAATCATCGCGCTGGTGCCTCTTATCGACCTCAATATCCATCAACTCGCCCAGCAGATTGCCCAGACCGATGAATTTGTGCCCACAGATGCGCGCCGCGATCATCGTGTCGAACAAGTTGACGAGCTTGAAACCGAAATCGCGTTTCAAACAGATCAGATCGTATTCCGCCGCGTGGAACACTTTCTCGATGCGCGCGTCGCTGAGCAGCGGGCCAAGCCGGGCGATGTCCAACGCGGCCAGCGGATCGATGATGTAGTCGGTGTCACGGGTGGAAAGCTGGATCAAGCAAACCCGCTCGCGGTAGACGTACAGGCTGTTCGACTCGGTATCCAGCGCCAGCAGCGGCTCGTCGGCCAGGCGGGCGACCAGTTCCCGAAGTTGGGCATCGGTATCGATGTAGATGGCCGGGGGGAAGGTGTCGGTCTTCATTTAGTTGGCAGGATCTGATTCCATAGATCTTGGGTCGACTCTTATGATGACATCAATGGTGCAGCGCTGTAAAGGTGGTACCCACTTCACGCGCCGCTACATCCAGCGCCGGTAGCGGAAAAACGCCAGCATCCCGACCGTCACGCCCAGCATGATCAGCGCGACAATGGGGAACGCCATCGGGTGGCCTTCTAACGGCAGGCTGATGTTCATGCCGTACAGGCTCGTGATGAACGTCAGCGGCAGCATGATCACTGAAAACACCGTCAACGTCTGAATCACGCCGTTCAAGCGATGGCTGATCAGGGTGTCGGCGGTGTCGGCCAACCCGGAGATGATTTCGCTGTCCTCGTCGATGATGTCCCGCGCGCGATACAAATGATCGAGAATGTCGCCGAAGTATTCGTCCAACTCCTCCCGAATGATCGGGCGATCAACGCGCTCCAAGTTTTCCATAATCGGCACTTGCTGCCGGATGATGCGGCGCAGTGCGATGATGTCACGGCGGGCCAGCGAAATATCGCGGATGATCTGGTTGCCTTTGGCGCTGAAGATGCCTTCTTCAATGGCGCGGATGTTGCCATCGACGCGCCGCAGAATCGGGAAGATGTAATCGACCAGCCGGTCGACGATCACGTAAAAAGCGTGACTGCCGCCGTGATCCAGCAGGCGGCGGCGCGCCTCCTCGTTGGCGCTGCAATCCTCGTAGAGTTGTGTGAGCGGCCTGAGCGTATCGTCATGGACAGTGACGACGTAGCCGCGCCCCACGAACAGATCCACTTCTGCCGGGCGCGTCAGGCGGTTGACCGGATCCCACAGCGGGAACTGCATCACCACCAGCAGGTAATGCTCATCGTCGTCAATCTTCGGGCGCTCCGACGGGCTGAGAATATCTTCCAGGTGCAGCGGGTGGATGTACGGATACAAGCGTCGCAGTGCCTCCACGTCGCGGGGCGTGGGGCGGGGGATGTTGATCCAGGTTGCGCGTTCGCCAATCAGCTTTTGTAGTGTCATATCTGTATTATCCCTTGGACAGCAACAAACTGGCAAGTGGAAATTGCTGCGTCACACTTCTGACAGGGCTTCTGTGGCCCCGTCAGCTTGATGGATGGGTGGGCTGGGGGCGCGGCCTGGGCCGCGCAGGGTCCCGTGACGGATTGTCATGGTCTGCTTGTTCTTTTTGACACATTCCAGCGTTTGTGATACCTTTTACAAAGCAGTGAGAGCTTCCTGAAAATCGTCTTAACATTAGACTATCTACCAAAGTGCCAGGATACGTGCTATACTGCGCATGTATATTCCGGTTGCTCGTTCGATTGGAACAGAGTTCGCCCCTGAGTTATTGCGGGAAGGAAGGGTGTTATGACCAGTATCACCGCTGGTGAAAGCAAACGGGAGGTCGCACAGCCACGGCAGCAAAGCCAGGCCGTGAATGTGCCGCAGGTGGACGTGGCGGCCCCGAACCGCCGCGAGTTCCTTTATTATATCTGGGGTGCCTCGATGGTGCTGTTGTTGGGTCAGGCAACCGCTGGGCTAATCTGGTTTGCGCTGCCCCGCTTCAAGGAAGGGACGTTTGGCGGTGTCTTCAACTTCCCGCCGGAACGGGTGCCGTTGCTGGGCAGCAATCCGGTGTCGGAGCCATCGGGCCGCTTCTGGGTTTCGAATACGGACGCCGGGTTGGTCTCGCTGTACGGCGTGTGTACCCATCTGGGCTGCTTGCCGCGCTGGGAAGAAGGGCGCAGCCGCTTCGAGTGCCCGTGCCATGGCTCGAAATTTGAGCTGAACGGGGATTACATCGAAGGCCCGGCCCCGCGCAACCTGGATCGCTTCCGCATGACCGTCACGTTTGAAGATGGCACAACGGCAGAGATGAACGACAGCGGCGATCCCATTCCGTTGGAGGGACGGCGCGTCACCAACATCGCCATCGACACCGGCAGCCTCATTCGCGGTCAAGCTAACGCTTAACTCAACCAGGATCGCCCACACAGAGAGCTTTTCAAGGAGCCAAACTTATGTCGATCCTCCCATTTCCATCATTCTTAGATGATGTGAAGGAAAAGGGAATTAGACGGGCCGTTTTCGAAGGCGTCAACGAAGTGACGGAGCGCTTGACGGCGGGGATGAACCTGCAAGACATCCGCGAAGCGCTGCGCGGTGAAGCGGCCAGCCGTAAGCCGAACCCACGTCTGCAACCGCACGCGGACGGTTTCTGGCTGCACATGCGCCCTAGCTACTTCCACAAATCCGTAACTGGCGTTTACCCAGAATTCCGGTTAGGGTGGTTGTCCACTTACTTCGTCTTCTTTGAAACCATCACGGGCATCTTTTTGATGGTGTTCTACACGCCGTCGCCAGATTTCGCCTACGCCAACATGCTCAACATCATGAGCAACGTGCCGCTGGGCCAGTTCATGCGCGATTTGCACCGTTTGGGTGCCGAAGCGATGGTCTTGATCGTCACGTTACATATGTTACGAACGTTCTTCACCGCCAGTTATAAAAAACCCAGGCAGTTCACGTGGTTCACAGGCGTGGTGCTGTTGGCGCTGACGTTCTTCCTCAGCTTCACCGGTTACCTGCTGCCCTGGGATCAGTTGGCGTTGTGGGCGGTGACCATCGGCGCGAGTATGGTGGAAGCAGCGCCGCCAGAAGTGGTGGGTACGAACTTGAACCTGCTGCTGCGTGGCGGGCCAGAGATTGGCGCGAACGGGTTGCTGCGCTTCTATCTGCTGCATGTGGTGGCTGTGCCCGCGCTGTTGTTCATTTTTGTTGGCGTGCATTACTACAAAGTGGTCGTTCACGGTCACAGTTTGCCGCCGCGTGAAGAGAACATCGGCGAGGACACCGCCAAACGTGTGCCGCTGGATAAGCGTGTGTACTTCATCCCTGATATTCTCACCAGCGAATTGATGTGGATCGGTGTCACGACGCTCATCCTTGTGATCTTGGTGACGTGGTTCTTCCATGCGCCGCTCGAAAATCACGCAGACCCACAAAGCACACCGCTGGGCACAACAGCACCCTGGTACTTCTTATGGATTCAGGGGGCGCTCAAGCTGGGTGACAAAGTGATTTGGGGCATCATCTTCCCGACGGTGTTCGTCGTCTTCCTGATGGTCATGCCGTACCTGGACACGACGCCGAGCCGCCGTTACGCCCACCGCCGCTTCATGATCTCGCTGGGGCTGTTCCTGACATCATCCATTACGGTGCTCAGTTACATGGGCTTGCCTGAATTCGGTGTGGTCAACCCGGCGGATACGACCATTTTGCACGAACTCACGATGGAACCCGCCCATAATCATGTGGGGGCGTTGCGCCCTGTCCCCTATGATGAACTGCGCTCAGGCATGTACACCACCCGGCAGTTTGCGGCTGAACCGGGCCAGGATGTGGGTGCGGTGGTCAATGCGTTCAATTTAGAGATACAAAACGATGGATCTGACGAGTTTGTGAGAGGGTTCTTAGCGTCAGATCGCCATCTCGATCTCGGCAACCCGCTGGCGTTCTCGGCGGTGCCGGTTGATGCACCAGAGCTGATGCACGTGCTTGATGAGTTCTATCACGAGCTGGAAGCGCACGGCGACGAACTCCACAACGCCTGGGGTGCGGTGCTCATCTCAGATGCACAGCCCAACCTGAAGCGCGTCGACGCGATCATCTACTGGCAGCAAGTCGAGACGGACGAGAATGGCCGCCCCGTGCTCGATGCAAACGGCGAGCCGATCCCGATGCTCGACGCCAATGGCGAGCCAATCCATCGGGTCGCATCGGAAGACATCTTCATCCACCGTGACGCCCAGTATTTCAACGCGCCGGGGGTCTAAGGGGCATGCAACGGTTACTCATCGAAAAGATCGAACATCGCATCATCGTCGGGATTCTGTCGTTCCTGGGCATCATGATCCTGGTCGGCTGGATCGCCATTAATGAAAATGGGCGTATGCAGGCATTCGAGCAGCAGTATGAAGCCCGTGCCATCGAGCGGGGGGCTTACCTGTACAACACGAATTGCTCGGAATGCCACGCAACCGATGGCCTGGGGTTGGTCGGGCGTGCGCCCGGCCTCAACAACCCGTATCTGTTCGGTCACGACTTCCTGGGCAGCATCCGCCGCGAACGTGACTCGCTGGAGCGCGAGTTGCTGGGTGAGGTGACGGCGGCGCGTCAGGCGGAAATTGAGGCGCGCATGGTCGCACTCGACGCCGACGAAGCGGACATCCGCGCGCAGATGCAAACGGCCATCGACAATGGCTACAACCCCGACTCGCCGGATCGCTTGGTGACGGTGGGGTGGGGTGGCACCCTGGACAGCTACCTGCTGACGACGCTGATTCATGGGCGTCCGCTCAGCGGCCTGTACTGGCCGACGGGCCAGGGGATGTCGGCGTGGTCGCAGACCGCAGGCGGCCCGCTGCGCACCGACCAACTCGAAGACCTGACCGCCTTCATCCTCAACTATGATAAGGGCAGCAACTGGACCATCGAAGACCTGAACGCCGTCGTCCAGTTCCCGATTGAGCCGGTCGATCCCAGCACGGTCGTCATTGGCGATCAGCCTGAGGCTATCGGCACCGATGTTGATGCGATTCTGGCGGAGCTGGTGAACTACACAGGCGACCCGGTCAACGGCCAGCAGATCTACAATACTGCGCCGTATGTCTGCTCGAGCTGCCACATGAACGCGGCGGTCGCACCGCTCACCGAACTGACGTGGGCAGTGGCCAACGGCGAACGACTGGAAGATCCGTTACTGGCGGGGTACACGCCAGAGCAGTATCTGGTGGAGAGCATCGTCGCGCCCAATGACTACATTGTGCCCGGCTACCCGGCCAATGTCATGACACAGAACTTCGGCGAGCGGATGCCTTACCAAGATCTGGCGGACATTCTGGCGTACCTGCAAAGCTACGATACTGGTGTGGAGGCGGCAGCCGCCAACTAAGCGCGCTGCACGCCAACCACATCTTTTCCAAACAATCCCTCGGCGAATGCTGGGGGATTTGTGTATCTGGACGTGGCGGCGGATGGATCAGATGCGGTACAATCAAGATGAGTATCAGATGAATGCGCGCCGACTGTTGGTTCCACACCAAATGCGCAAGGATGCATCCGGGAGCGATGAGCGATGACACAACAATTCAGTTTCAAATCACTACGCTTGGTTTTAACGTTGCTGTTGCTGCTGCTCGCGGTGTCGCTTAGCCATGCGCAGGACGAACCAGCGGGTGAAGCGGGCGGCGCGGTCGCTGCGGAAAGCGCGCCCGAAGGCGCGTCCGCCGAGTCCGGCGAGTCGTTCGACGGCCTGACGTTTCTGGTGCTGGTGTTGGGCGCGGCGGCGGTGTTCGCTGTAGCTGCGCGAACTTTTTACCTGGATGGGGCTGAGCGGGTTGCTGACCAAGCGGGTCGGTCGCTGCCACGCGGCTGACGCGCCGAGTTTGGTCAATTTGCCTGAATTGCATTCTGACATTTGTCACAGACTGCGGTATGATAGACCAAATTGCTAATCAATCAGTGAATGATCTCAGCCGGGCGTTTTTTAGGTAGACGCCAAACAAAGCTGAGTGGAGTCAAATTTAAGTGAGTTGGGCGAGGAGAACGGCACCTCATGAGTACACAAGACTGGGTAAACCCGAACGACGCAGCAGCGAGTGCGAGCACCCGTTCGGCTGGCGAGCGCCTCAAATTTCTGATCGGCGGCCTGATGATTCTGGGTGCGGTTGGCTATCTGGTGATCTCCGGTACAGTGACCGGGGCGCGCTTCTTCATCACCGTTGACGAAGTCGTCGGCAACGCGGAATATCAGGGGCAGAGCGTGCGTGTGACGGGCGCTGTCATCGGCGATTCGATCAACTATGACAGTGAAAACCTGATCATCGAGTTCACGGTCGTCAACCTGCCAGAACGTTACGATGATCTGGCGCTGGCGCTGCATACCGCCGTCAATGACCCTGAGAACACGCGGATGCATGTGCGCATCGAAAATGAAGTCATGCCGGACTTGCTACAGCACGAAGCACAGGCGATCATGACCGGGGCGCTTGGCCCGGACGGGATCTTCCATGCGACCGAGTTGAACCTCAAGTGCCCGACTCGCTTCATCGAGGACGGCCCCGCTGTGCCCGCTGAGCACCCCGAAATCTAACCGATGCTGGCAGAAATTGGACTGATCAGTGTCGTCCTCGCGCTGACCGCGTGTTTGTACGCGGTTGGCGCGGCGGTACTTGGGGTGCGCACCCATTCGGATCGCTTGGTGGTGAGCGCGCACAACGCCGCCCTGCTAACCTTCCCGCTGCTGCTGGTGGCCTCGGTGGCGCTGCTGGCGGCGCTGCTGGGCCAGCAGTACAACATCGCTTACGTATGGCAGACAAGCGACCCGAACACGCCGCTGTTCTACCGCATCACGGCACTGTGGGGGTCGCAGCAGGGGTCGCTGCTGTTCTGGTGCCTGCTGATGAGTGGCTTTGCCGTTGGCGCGCTGCTGCTCAACTGGCGCACGAACCGGCGGCTGATGCCTTACGTGATCGCTTACACAATGGCGACGCTGGCGTTCTTTGTGGCGCTGGTGGTCTTCCTTGAAAATCCGTTTGATCGCTACTGGTGGGTCGATGATGGCACCCAGACCGGGGCGATTGTCGCTGCGGCGCTGCAACCCGCCGACTCATTCGCTGTCCCCGCGCGGGATCTGGCGGCGGATGCGCGCGGCCTCAACCCGCTGCTGCGCCACTTCGGGATGATCATCCACCCGCCGATGCTGTATCTGGGCTTTGTGGGTATGCTGATCCCGTTCGCGTTTGCGATGGCGGCGTTGGCCTCCGGCGATCTTTCGACGAACTGGATCAAAGCGACACGGCGCTGGAATCTGGTCGCCTGGCTGTTTTTGAGCCTGGGTCTGATCCTCGGTGGGCGCTGGGCGTATGATGTGCTGGGCTGGGGCGGCTACTGGGGCTGGGACCCGGTGGAGAATGCGGCCTTCTTGCCCTGGCTGCTGGGGACGGCGTTCCTGCACAGCGTCATGATTCAGGAGAAGCGGGGGATGCTGAAGGTCTGGAATATGTTCCTGATCATCCTGACATTCTCTGCGGTGATCTTCGGGACATTTGCCACCCGCAGCGGCCTGGTCGAAAGCGTCCACAGTTTCGCCCAAAGCGAGATCGGCTTCCCGATGTTCGCGTTCTGGGCGGGCATCACCGTGATCTCCATCGCCTTGATCCTGTGGCGCTGGAATCGCGGCGAACTGCGCGACGAACATCAATTCACTGGCATCGTCAGCCGCGAGACCATGTTTGTGCTCAACAACGTGATTTTTGTGTCGTTGGCGATTTTGATCTTCTGGGGCAGCTTCGGCGCGCCGATCCTTTCGGAATTGTTCCTCACTGTCGATATTACTTTGGGGACGGAATACTTCCTCAATGTGACACCGCCGCTGTTCATCGTGCTCTACATTTTGATGGGTGTGGCACCGCTGACAGCCTGGGGCACCATGTCTGTCGGTCGGCTGGGGCGTTCGATCTTCATTCCGGCGGTGCTGACGCTGCTCACGGTTGTGGGCTTGTATGCGCTGGGCACGCGGATGTTTGGCGCGCTGCTCGGCTACGGGATTGTTGTGTTCGCCGGGTATGTGGCGCTGTATGAGATCTATCGCGGGGCGATGGCCCGGCGGCGCGCTCAGGGCGAAAGCCTGCCGCAAGCGCTGGTCGCCATTTTTGGGCGCAACCGGCGGCGCTACGGCGGCTTTATCGTTCATCTGGGCATCACCGTGATCGGTATCGGTGTGATCGGCAGCACGCTGTTCCAGATGGAAACGCAGCAGACACTGACCGCTGGCGAAAGCCTGGACATCGGCGGCTACCAGATGGTCTTCAATGGCCTGGACAACGGCCAGATCTCCGAAGATGGCCGCGTGATGGATATTGCCAATGTGGCGGTCGTCCGTGATGGACAGACGCTCACGACGCTGCGCCCGCGCCACGATTTCTACCCTGGCGCGCAGGGCATGAACACCATGACCATCGCCGCCGCGCACAGCACCATCGAGAATGACTTCTATGTGCTGTTGACGGGCTGGGACACCATCGCGGGGACGGCGACGTTTAAGGTGTACGTCAACCCGCTCATCAATTTGGTGTGGTGGGGCGGCTTGATCCTGATCGTCGGGACATTCATCTCGGTATGGCCGACCGAATCGACGGCGCGCTCGCGGCAGCAAGCGCCGATAGTCACCGGGGCGAGGGCGACCGCATGAACGATCAACCCCGCGCGGCCTTGCTGGCGATCTTTGGATTGATCGTCGTGCTGCTGATCGCTGCTGCGCCTGCACTGGCTCAGGAGCAGGTCACCCTGGATGATGTAAATGAAGTCGCCGAGAAGCTGTACTGCCCGGTGTGCGAAAACATTCCGTTGGTGGACTGCTACACGGCGGCCTGCATTCGCTGGCGCGACGAGATTCGGGTGCAGCTTCAGGACGGGATAAGCGAGGACGCGATCATCGCGGATTTTGTGCGCCGCTTCGGTGAGCGGGCCGTCGGTACACCACGTGATCCGTTTCTGAACGCCTTTTCGGTGGTGACGCCCTATGTGCTGGCGCTGGTGGTGCTGAGCATTGCGGGCTTGACCTTTGCACGTTGGTGGCGGGGCCGCCCGGCACACGCGCCGAGCACCGCAGCGGCCACCCCCGATGCGGCTTCTGTGGACGGTGCAGCGCCGCCGTCCGCCGATGACACGTACCGTTCACGGCTGGAACGCGATCTGCTGTCGTGAATACGGCTCAGGCAAGCGCTGGGGCGGGGCTTGCCTCGCCCCATAAACAGATGCTGTTGGTCAATCGATTTGATTGTGTTTTGGCCCGCATCCCCCTGCCCCTGCTCCC
>JAADYY010000407.1 GCA_010092805.1 Chloroflexota bacterium
CCCTGATAAATCGTGAAATCGGTGAACAGCGCGACGGCATCCGCGCCCTGGCGGATGAAGCGCAGCGCCCGCGACACCGGATCATAGGGCGCGGCCAGCGTATCGGTTGGCGGGCGGTAGCGCAGGTGCCCGATCAGCGTGATTTCGCCCTCGTTGGTGACAGTGCTGAGGACGGGCGGTGGGCGCTTCTGCATACTCGCCAACGCGCGAATCGCTTCGATGGGGGTTTTGGCTTTGCGCACAGCCAGCGCCTGGCGTTTCGCTGCAATGATGTCGGGATACGGCGCGGTCGCCGGGTTGTTCGCAGCCACGGTTGACCTCGATCTGCCTGGGGGCGCGATGCCCACACGCATGTCTCACACGAATGCCCAAATTGAATCATACCTTGGGCTTGCTGGCAATCCCGCAAACGTCGGAATTGCGTTTGTGCTTGGTTGCAACGTCGGTGCTATAATGTAAACTGGCACGCCGCTTCGTGAGACTCGCGGCGGCGGGCAGTTAATTAGCACAGGTAGTGCGCAGGTTGGCATGGCAAAGCCGGTGAGGGCAGGTTGATAATGGAATTATCACATGATGAAGTGCGGCGGATCGCCGAATTGGCGAAGCTCGACTTGCGTGATGACGAGGTTGGGCTGTACGCTGGTCAGCTTTCCGCAATCCTGGATTATTTTCAGAAGCTGCAGCGCCTCGATACCGCGCACATCCCGCCGACAGCGTCGGTGCTGCCGCTGAAAAACGTCTTCCGCGACGACCAGCCCGCCCAGCCGCTCGCGCCGGAGGTGGCGGTCGCCAACGCGGCCTCCGCGTTGGGGCAGCAGTTTCGTGTCCGTGCGGTACTGGGCGACGACTAACCCGTGCCGCTGCCCGCGTTGTTCATCGGTAGGATTTGAGTGATGGCGAATCGCAACCGATTACTGCTGATCGAAGACGATTTCGATGTGGCGGAAATGCTCCTCATGTACTTCCAGACCCACCAGTACGATGTTGTCCACGCCGAGTCTGGGCAGATGGGCATTGAACTGGCACGGACGCGCTTCCCGACGTTGGTGCTGCTCGATGTGATGCTGCCAGATATGGACGGCTACGAAGTGTGCTTGCAAATGCGCCAGAGCGCCTTCACCCGGTATATCCCGGTGATTTTCCTGACGCAGCGCGACGAACGGGCCAGCAAAGTGCGCGGCCTGGAGTTGGGCGCGGATGATTACATCACCAAGCCGTTCGACATTGATGAGCTGCGGCTGCGGGTGCAAGGGTCGATCAAACGAGCCACGCGCGAAAGCCTGCATGAAGCGCGCACCGGCCTGCCCACCGGCCCGCTGATCGATGAAGAGATTGAGCGCACCAAACTTGAGGAAAAACCCTTCCAGCAACTGACGTTGGAGCTGGCGGGGTTCCAGGCTTACCGTGAGGTTTACGGGTTCATGGCGGCAGATGAAGTCTTTGGCTACGCGGCGCGCGCCATCCAGACGATCCTCAGCCAGCAGGGCACCCCAAACGATTTCGTCGGCGTGCGCGATAACCAATTCGTGATTCTCAGCCACCTGGCCACCAGCATCGATTTGCTGAAAACGATCCAGGCCGAGTTCAATCAAGGGGTCGCGGCCTTCTATTCGTATCAGGATGCCGAACGGGGCGGCTTGAGCATCAAAGCGGGCGGCGATGACGAGCAGCTTATCCCGCTGATGTCGCTGACTCCCGCTACCGATCCAGAGGCGTGAGCGGGATGCGGCCCCGCCCAGGATCCCAGGTGATCAGCCGGCATCGGCTGCCACCCCCCTATCGATACGCGCTCACGGCGCTGTGGTGTACCCCGGCGCTGCTGCTGGTCGCCGCGATTGTGATCAGTCGTGGGATCAACCCAGCGCTGCTCGATGTGCGGCTGCTGCTGCCGCTCGGCGCGCTGCTGCTGCCCGCCGTGTATGTGTGGCGCGAAGGCGTTGATGTGCTGCCCGACGGCTTGATCGCGCGGGTGCATGTGCCGCGCTATCTGGCGTATCGGCGGTTGGCGAGCTGGCATTACGACCCGCGCCGCGAACGCCGCACCCTGGTGATTTGGGATACAAAGCAGCACACTGTGCTGGAGTGCCGCGCCGGGCACCTGACCGACCTGCCGACTCTCCTGGCCGCCCTCGATGAGCACCTGCCGGAGCGCCCCTGGCCGCGCTGATTGGCTGCCTGCCGTTACAGCGGCTACATCCGCTTGAGTTTGTCGATCAAGCGCTTCACGACACTCTTCGGCGCGCTTGTGACCGGTTGCCGCGCCTGGGCGATCAACTCGGTGAGCCGCTGGATTTCGCCAAGAATCACCATGCGGTGCACCACTTCGTTGTTGACCTGGTACCAACCGTAGCCCATGTAGTGGACTTGATTTTCGGCCCCGTAAACAGCCCGGCAGCAGCGATTGTATTCTTGGAGGATGAATTCTGGGGTTTGCGTCTGGTCAATCTGTGTGCCATCGGCACTGTAATACTCTGGTTCCGTCGAAGCCATCACCGAATCACCTGCGTCTTGTTCACCCGGTTGGGGCGGCGGCCCATCGCTGCGCACCACCCAGCAGCAGGCGCGCCCCGCTTCATGACGTGATCATTTAGCCAAAGTGTAACACGTTCTGGCGCGCACGAAACCCAAGATTGACCAATCTGAACGAGAATCTGTGCGCCGCGCGCCGAGATCACGCCCCACGCAGCGCCTTGATGATTCGCTTGATGACCCCGGTGTGCGGGGCGCTCGTTTGTGGGCGGCGCGGCTGACCAGCACGCTTAGCCTGCGCCTCCAGGCGTTCGATTTCCGCCAGCAACGTCCGGTGATCCACCGACGTTCCGTTAACGTGATACCATTCATCGCCCATATACCGGATCATCGGCTCGCGCCCCATGACACCGAGGTACACCCGCCGGAAATTTTCCACCACACGATAGGGATGGATCGAGGAGTCATCTACCAACACAACCGTTATCTCCACTACAACTTGCTACTATACAA
>JAADYY010000408.1 GCA_010092805.1 Chloroflexota bacterium
CGTATCAGCTGCCGAGTTGGCGCAGATAGACAGGCAGCGCAGTCTGAAAGGTTCGGACTGGGTTGCGGGTGAGCGTGGGCCACAAGGCCCCGCTGAAGCGATAGGTCTGGGTGTCGGGCTGGGCTGGGTGATTGCCGGCGTGGATCATGCCGGGTGGGTTGGGCAGCGGGTCATCGGAGTCATAGTCGTCGTGGCAGCTTGTACAGCCACGATCACGGAAGGTGCCAAAACCAGCGATAACGTTGTCGGTGGAAGGGGCAGCCTGCGGGGGGCGCGTTAGCAAGGGGATCGCTGCTGCGATCAAGACGGCGACCAACGCGAGGCTGATCGCCAGGAGGCGTGCCTTGGACATCTCACGCTCCATTTCCGCCGCCAGCGGACG
Source organism: Chloroflexota bacterium (assembly GCA_010092805.1). Lineage (GTDB taxonomy): Bacteria > Chloroflexota > Anaerolineae > Aggregatilineales > Phototrophicaceae > Flexifilum. The sequence goes on from JAADYY010000408.1 coordinate 383, forward strand.
ACTCCTGAGTCAAGCGCGGCGCGTTGACCCACGTCCGAGTGGGGATTTGACTAGGCACGGTCACTTCACTTTTTCTCATTTTTCTTTAATGTTGATTATAAAGCAAAGCCGCGCCAAAATCAAACGGGTCGATACACCGGGGTGCATTCGGAACGGGGGGCGAATGGGGTGGATAGCTTGTTGGCGCGCATCCCCCGGCCCCTGCCCCATATGCCAACGGCGACCGCTGCTGTGCAGCTAAGCGACAGGTGACACGTAAGGTGGCGGTTTTCGCCCCGCTCTCAGAGTTGCAGGCCCGGTCGCCGTTGGCTTCTAGAGCGGGGTTGGGGTGAGGGCAAAAAGGCGCTGCGCTCCGTTGAAATGCAGCCGAAATGCAGCCGCACTTTCACAATGAGTCCAACGCAGCGCCACACTGACATCCAGGGGCCGTCAGCGGCGCGGCCCCTTGGGTTCCAGCACTTCTGTTGCGGAGTCTTGCGGATCGGGTTGCAAACTAGGCAGTTCGGGCTGTGCTGCCGCGATGAGTGCGCCAATGCGCACACAACGGCTGGCGCGGCGGCCATCATCCAGCGCTTCCAGCGCGATAGGCGCTTGACGACACACATCCTCAGCCAGCGCACAGCGCGGATGATAGCGGCAGCCGGTCGGCTGGTCGTGCAGCGGCGGCACACGCCCCTGAATCACCCGCATGGCGCTGTGCCCAATATCGGTGCGTGGGCGGGTAGCGAGCAAGTCGGCGGTGTAGGGGTGGCGCGGCGCGGCGAACAAGTCAGGCGTTTCGGCGATCTCGACGATTTGCCCGGCGTACATCACCGCAGTGCGGTCACACATGCGTGCGATCACGCCGAGATCGTGGCTGATGAGCAGCATCGCCATGTCGAACTGCTCGCGCAGCATCATCAGCAATTCCAAAATTTGGCTCTGGATCGTCACATCGAGCGCGCTGGTCGACTCATCCGCGATCAGCAAGCGCGGCTGGCACGAGATGGCGCGGGCGATGGCGACCCGCTGGGCCATCCCGCCGGAAAGCTGATGCGGGTACGAGTCGAGGATTTGGCGCGGCGCGGGGATGCCGACCAGGGCGAGCAGTTCGGCGGCGCGTTCATAGGCGGCATTCTGGCTCAAGCCGAGGTGGGTACGCATTGGCGCAGCCACTTGCCGGCCAATCTTCATGACCGGGTTCAGGGCTGTGACCGACTCTTGAAACACCATCCCAATTTCACGGCCACGCACCGTCTGCAATTGGTGCGGCGTCATGGTGATGAGTTCGCGTTCGGCGAAGCAGATCGAGCCGCTGCTGATAACCCCCGGTGACGGCACCATACCCATGATCGCCAGGCTGGTCATCGTCTTCCCCGACCCCGACTCGCCGACCAGACCGAAGGTCTCGCCCGGCTGAATATCGAAGGTGATGTCGTCGAGGACGGTGAAGCGCTGCCCATCATCGGTCATGAACTGGACTTGCAGCCCGTTGACCTCCAACAGGCTTGGCGTCGGTGCGATGGGGACCGACGACGCGGTGATCGTCGGCTTTGGCCGCCGCCGTCCTACACTGACGCTAGGGCCAGCCGCGAAGGTATCACGCAGCGTATCGCCCAGCAGATTGAACGCGAGCACCGACAGCGTGATCGCCATGCCCGGCGGGATCGGCAGGAAGGGCTGCACCCGCACGTACACCCGCGACTCGGCCAGCATCGTCCCCCAACTCGGCTGCCCCACCTGCACGCCCAACCCCAGAAAGCTGAGTGCCGATTCGATGAGGATGATGTTGCCGAAGGTCAGGAAGATTTGAACGATCAGGGCCGGGGCAACATTCGGGAGCAGGTGGCGAAACAGGATGCGGGGCACGGTTGCGCCGACGGCCTGCGCGCCATGCACATACAGTTCTTCACGCTCGGCCAGCACGACGGCGCGCGTTAACTGCGCGAAATTTTTCGACAGCGCGATCCCGACGGCTAACATCGCGTTGGCTAACCCGGCCCCGATGACCGCCAGCAAGCCCATCGCCAGCAGCAGCAGCGGGATCGCGTAAAGGACATCGATGAGCCAGGAGACCACCCGGTCGAACCAGCCGCCGAAATAGCCCGCCGCCAACCCCAGCGGCACGCCAATCACGACGGCGATCAACACAGCCTGGATCGCCGCTGCCAGCGAGGCGCTGGCACCATACAGTACACGGCTGAGCACGTCGCGCCCCAGATGATCGGTGCCCAAGGCGTGTTCAACTGACGGGCCTTGCAAAGTCGCGCGCAGGTTTTGTGCCAGCGGATCGTAGGGGGCAATCTGCGGCGCGAGGAGCGCGGCGAGGGTGAGTACAATCAAGAAGGATGCAGCGGCGACCGCGACGGGCCGACGCCAAAGACGTGCCTGAAATCGTGGTGGCTGTTGGCGGATTCGGTGAGCTGCTGATTTAATCACCCCAACCTCACTTTCGGATTCAGCTGGGCATAACTGAGATCGACCAGCGTATTGACAATGATGATGATAATGCCAATCGCCAGCACGCCGCCCTGCACAATGGTGATGTCCTGGTTGAGCACAGCCCGTGCCAGCAAACTCCCCAGCCCCGGCAGCGCAAAGACCTGCTCAACCACAAACGCGATGCCCAACGTGATCGAGAAGCGGTGGCCGATGCTGGTCACCCCCGGGATCAAGGCGTTGGGCATCGCGTGGCTGAAGATGATCGTGCCAACTGGTAAGCCGCTGGCATAGGCGGCCCGGATGTAGGCGGACTGCATTACGCCGAGCATGGCGCTGCGGGTTTGGCGCGAGATCAACGCGGCAGAGGGGAGACCCAGCGCGATACTCGGCAGGGTGATACTTTGCAGCCACTCGCCCAGATTTTCGTGGGGCGGGGTGTACCCCACCGTCGGGAACCAATCGCGCTGCACCGCAAACACGATCACCAGCAGCATAGCGATGAAATACGAGGGCAGCGCGCTGCTGAACCCAGTGATGATCGTTACACCCCGATCCAGCCAGGAATGCGGGTAGAGCGCCGCCAGAATCCCGGTGCTCACGCCCAACAAAACCGCAACGATCATCCCGCCCAGTGCGATGTAAATGGTGACGGCGATCCGCTCGCCAAGCGCTTCAAGGACGGGTTGGCCGTTGATGAGCGATGCGCCTAGATCACCTTGCAGCACGCCCGTGAACCAGCGCGTGTATTGCTGCACCAACGGATCATTCAGCCCAAGTTCAGTTTCCAGGGCCTCGATCCGTTCAGGGGTTGCGTCCTGGTCGAGGATCACAGCGGCGATGCTCCCCGGTACCAGATGGATTAGAAAAAAGACCAGCAGTGACAACGAGATCAGGATGGGGATGGTGGTCACAAGCCGCCACAGAACCGTCCGCAGCATAAA
>JAADYY010000409.1 GCA_010092805.1 Chloroflexota bacterium
AGGCTGTTCAGCCCCGCGTGGACAGACATCACCACGCGCAGTGTTGAGTCGCCGCGTTCCAGTTCTTCGCACACCAGCCCCAGCGTCACGTAGTCATACCCTTGGCCGCCGTAGCGCACCGGAATATTGATCCCCAGAATGCCCAATTCGGCCATGCGCGGCAGAAATGCCGGGTTCATCTGCTGCTTGCGATCCCACTCGCCAATCACCGGGATCACTTCCTTCGCCACGAAATCGCGCACCAGCTTCTGCGCTTGGCGCTGTTCGTCTGTCAACAAGAAATCCATCTCAGATAACCTTTTGATCTAGTGTGGGTCGGCCAGCGGCCCATTGGCACAAGTAACCGACAAAGCGCGCGCAGATTTTGGCGAATTGTGCCGTCGTGAGCGCGCGCAAAATTCACGAGAATGGAAGTCATTATAACGTACATTCTGCAGGCGACGGAACTTCTCGGAGGAACGTCTTGATGGTTGCTGCCCGTGAAACAGAAATGCCCAATACGCTTGTCACAACCTACCTGGAAATGACCGACCCCGCAGACTTCCACCCCGCGCCGCTGGGCGCTGTGGCTGGGCAGGTCGTGATTATGGAAGCGTGCAACCCGGATGTGCGCTTTTACAAGTTTTTGTACAACTCGGTGGGGGATGCGCTGCTGTGGCGCGACCGCTTGCTGATCTCCGATGAGGCCCTCCGCGCGGAAATCCACGCGGAAACAACCTGCATCTACGTGCTGTACGTGGATGGCACCCCGGCGGGCTACATTGAACTGGCGCAGCAGGGCGAAGAAACCGAAGTCGCCTATTTTGGGCTGCGTCCGGGGTTCAAGGGGCGCGGCCTGGGCAAATACCTGCTCAGCTACGGCATTGCGCGCGCGTGGGAAACCGGCACCAAGCGTATCTGGCTGCACACCTGCAACCTCGACGGCAAACACGCGCTCTCGAATTATCTCAAGCGCGGGTTCAGCGTGTACGCGGTTGAAGAAGAACCCATGCCGCAGCGCTACGCTTCTTGATCGCCGAGCCATCAGCAAACCTACACAGGTTCAATCCAATCGATCAAAAATCGGGGCGCAACAGCCCCGATTTCGGTTGTATATACACCAAACCTTTAGGCAGATTGCCTAATCGTCGAGGCGGAACAGATCCTCGTCGAGTTCGGGGTTGACCTCGATAGCCACCGCTTCTACCTCAATCTCCGGCACATCATCCCACAGCGCCACAAGTTTTGCCGGCACCATCAAATCGCCAATTTGGGTCTGGCCGTTTTCGGCTTGCAGGGTGAATTTCTGCTCTTCGTCTTCGGCGGCGTTATAAGCCTCAACCATGATCGATTGAACAGTGTGATCGGCATTGAGCGTCACGTGTGCGGTATCATCCGTTTCGGTATTGGTGGCGCTGAAGCTCCGCTCATCGAGAGAACGCAGCTCAATGTGCTGTTCGACCAATGGCGTGAGCAGCAAAGCCGAGGCCGCCCACAGGCAGCGCTGAATCGATTGAATCACCTCCGAGTCGGTGACAACCTCAATGTCATCGCGCCCGCCGCGTCGTTTGCGGTAAATGGTGCCGTCGAAGGCATCAATGACGGTGTTGAGCGGCAGACCAACTGGCCGCATCGTATGATCCCAGCGCGCGGCCATCGGCGCGTTGAAGTAAATGTAGCCGTCAATCGGCACCCACGTCATGATCGGGCCGAGCTTGGTGCGCCTGCGCCCCTTGAATTCGATCTTGAGGGTGTCGATTGCCGGGGCACCGATGCCGTAACGTGCCTCTAAGGCACGGCGCAGCAACTCTTTGCTTTCGTCATCACCGCTCGCTAACAGTAGAAATGGCATATCCCACCGCGCTTGTGAATAGGCTATCCGCTCTATGCGCCTTAGTGTAACAGACTTTCAGCGGTGATCACACGGGTTTAGCCGTAATATCCTATCCTTTACAATATTCAAAGTCGTGAAATTCATCGCCGGTGCCTGAAAGCTACTCGAAATCGCTCACCAACTGCCGGGCCAGCGCCATGACATCGGCCTGTTGGCCGCGCGCGAACGCTGCATTAAACACCTCCGGTGCAACCTCGGCGCGCAACTGCGCTTCGGTGCGTGCCAGCAGCGGCAGACTGTCAATCCAACCACTCATGAGCGACGGGTGCGTGACTTGTGCGCCCAGCACCTCAACAGCTTTTTCCGTCATCCCACGTGCCAGCAGCACCATCGGGGCCATCGGCAGCGCCGTCAAGACCAACTGCGGCATCATCATTTTCAGCCCAATCTGGATCATCTCACGCAGGTGATACGCGGCCTTGTCGAAATCACCCAGCCCCGCATGGGCACCAGACAAGCCGAAATGCGCGATGCAACGCATGTCAAAATCGATCCCGGCCACACTCATCACTTCCTCGAAAATCTCGAGTCCGCGTTCGTACTCTTCGTTAACCGCCGCCACCGCGCCCAACACGGCCAGCGCCGCGCCCGTAGCGCTAGGGTTGCGCTGACGGTCAATGTTGGCGAGTGTGTCTTCGGCGAAACCTTGCGCCCGGTCGAGATCAGCCATGTACAGCGCCAACCCGCCCAGATTCGAGTCGCTGTAGGCGACACCCTGCCGGTCGCCCATTTCCAGGTAAACCGCGCGGGCGTGTTCCAGGTGATCGCGCGCCTCATCGAACCGCCCAGCCACATACGCCTCGCCGCCAAGATTGATCAGCGCCCTCGCTACACCCAAACGATCCCCAATTTGCTGGCGGATGTCATAGCTGCGTTGCGCAAATTCCTTGCGCCGCTCAGGTTGATTCATCAGCCCGTACACGAAACCAATGTCATCCAACAAGCGCCCAATGTAGAACGGGTCGCCCACTGCTTCGGCAAGCGACAGGCTCATTTGGAGATATTTCATCCCCTCTTGGAGTTCATCGGCGTGAACGTAGGTGAACGCGAGCTGGCGATAGGCCATGCCGAGTTCCGTTTGATCGGCTGTCGGTTCAAGCAAAGCCAACCCACGCTCGATTTGCGCGCGGTCGCCCGGCTTGGGGTCGTGAAGGCGGATCAGCAGCCGCCCCAGCAACTGCTGCGACGCCGCATCTTGCCGGTTGGACACCAACTCAAGGAGCTTGGCGTGCATTTCGTGAAGCTCTTCGTAGCGGTTACGGTACAGGCAGAACCACAGCAGCGGCTCCATGATCTCGTGCAGTGCGTCCAGCGCCAAATCTTCGACGGCACACAGCAAGGCGGCGCGCACATTCTCGAAATCGATCTCGATTTCGTTGAGCGCATCCAACTGACGGCGGCCTTTCAATTCGGGGCCACGCTGCCGCATGAAGTCGATGTAATAGCGGCTGTGGGCAGCACATGCGGCGTCCAACTGCCCGGTTCGCTCCAGTGCCTCCTCGGCGTACTGACGCAGCAGTTCATGCACTTCGTAGCGCCCGGTGTCGGCATCGCGGCGCAGCAAAGACTTGTTCGCCAGTGCCGTGAGCGTCCGCAAGCTGGCACCCGTGACCGCCTGCGCCGCCTGCCGCGTGAACCCGCCCCGAAACATCGACAGCTTCATGTATGTGTCGCGCTCCGCCTCATTGAGCAGACTCCACGAATACTCAAACACCGCCCGGATGCTGCGATGCCGCTCCGGCAGATCACGCAGATCCGATTCGAGGAAGTCCAAGCTGCTGCTGATCTCTTCGGCGATCTCTCGCAGCGACAGCATCTCTACCCACGAAGCGGCCAGCAGCACGCCAAGCGGCATCCCCAGCACCAGCCGGCTGATGCGCGTGACATGCGGCAGGTCTTCGATGGTCAGCTCAAAATCGGGGCGGATGCGGCGTGCGCTCAGCAGAAACAGCTTGATGGCGCTGTATTCGAGCGCGTCTTCCGGCGGCTCCCAATCCGGGAAGTCCATACCCTCCAGGTAAAAGAGCGTCTCGCCGGTCAGGTTGAGCCGTTCGCGTGTGGTCACAAGCACCTGCATGTCGGGCGCGGCCTCCAACATTTCGCTGACCAGCGGCGCGCCGCTCAGCAGGTGCTCGAAATTGTCCAGCACCAACAGCGTCCGGCGGCTGCGGAGGTAGTCGAGGAGTTGTTGTTTTTGCGTGCGCCCAGATTCGCGGAATTTAAAGTCAATCGCTTCTGCAATGGCGGGCACGATATTATCGGCGGCCTTGATGGGTGCCAGCGGCACAAAATAGACGCCGTTCGGGAAGTGATCGAGCAGTGAGGCGGCAGTCTCCTGGCCCAGACGTGTCTTGCCCATGCCGCCCGCCGCGACAATCGTGACCAACCGCACGCGCGAGTCAAGCAGCATGCGCTGCAACTCGGTCAGTTCGTCGATGCGCCCCACAAACGGCGTCGTTTGTGCCGGTAAATTGTGCGGCACCGACGATCCGCTGGGCGTGGGCGTGGCGAAGCGCCGCTCCACAAACTGCGTCGCGCCGTCAGGGTTCGCTGCGCCATTCGGCGTGTCGTTGCGGCCCTGATACGGTGTTGTGCCGGCTTTGACGCGCAGCACATTGGTCGTCTCGACGGGCGTGCCGTGCAGCAGGGCCTCGATTTCCGCGCCCACCAGCCGCACACTCGAAATGCGTTCGGCGGGGTCTTTGACGAGCATCCGATAGATCAGGTCAATGAGTTCGACAGGCACATCCGGGCGCAGTGCTTCGAGATCCGGTGTGGTTTGTGTCATCACCTGCACGATCACGTGTGCCGGCGTACTGCCGTCGAATGGGCGTTCGCCAGCCAGCATCTCGAACAGCAGCACGCCCAGCGCCCATAAATCGGTGCGGACGTCGATAGGCTCGCCGCTGAGGGCTTCAGGACTCATGTAGTCTGGCGTGCCGATAGTCACGCCTGTTTGTGTGACGCGCTCCGCAGTGCCAATGTGCGCCACCCCGAAATCGGTCAGGCGCGGTGTGCCGTCTTCCGCGATCAAGACGTTGGCTGGTTTGATGTCGCGGTGGACAATTTGCAGACGGTGCGCACGAGTCAGCGCGTCGGCCAGGTCGAGCGTGATCTCCAGCGCGCGCTTGAGCGGCAGGTGGCCCTCGCTATCCAGCAATTGGCGCAGCGAGCCACCGCTCACATATTCCATAGCGATGTAGTGTTGGCCCCTGTCCTCAATGGTCTCCAGCACGGCGACAATGTTGGGGTGATCAAGCTGGCGCAGGGCTTCCGCTTCGCGCATGAAGCGTTGGAGAATGTGCGGGTCGCGGGCCAGGGCTTCGGATTTCAGCATTTTCACCGCGACGGTCTGGCCGGAATGCACGTCCAGCGCGCGGTAGACCGTGCCCATCCCGCCCGCGCCAATTTGTTCGGTTAAGTTATAACGGCTGCCGATCAACATGCCCGCATCCCTAATGCGTTTGTGCGATGAGTTATATACATTCACGCCATATTGCACTATAGCATAGAAACGGTCTGGGAGAATTGGCTGCGGCGCTGCCATCGTCTGGGATTAGCCGCAGCGCTTGCGGTCAATGCGGTTGATGATTTGGTCGCTGCTTGCAAACTTTTCCCCTTATCATGGCAGGCAGATGTTAGAATTTCGCAAAAATTTGCGGATTGTTATGTGCGCCGCACCCGGAGGCGAAGCGCGTCGCCTGGGCATATCAGCGGTGGGCGTCAACGGTATATACGTACTTCACGGGTGATTCGGTTCAGTTTGCGGTTTGCAGCGCGCGGGGTTCGTCTGGGGGGATGTGGCAGCGGAGCGTGTGACCTGTGGTGGCCTTGAGCCAGGGCGGGGGGGACTGCCTCGCACACCTCACCGAGCTTGCGCGGGCAGCCGGTGTGAAACGGGCAGCCCTGCGTGATGCTCCCGGCCAGCGGGATGGTCGCCGCCGTTCACTGGCTGCAAGGCCGCGATCAGTGCTTCGGTGTAGGGGTGCCGCGTGTGCGCAGCGCGCCTTGCCCGACACGGCGGGTGAACGTCGCTGCGCCTCGGCTGGGATCATCGCCGATCTGGGTTATCGAGCGCCTCATGATTGCGCGCGGCGTGTGCGGCTGCAATCGCTGTGTGGGCATCCTCAAGCGACCGAACCACTCGGTAGCGCTGCATGATCCGTTTGTCGGCTTTGCGGGCCACTTCCAGCAAACTGGTATACAGCCGCGACTGCGCGACGATCACCGTCAGCACCCAGTTATCCGGGCCTCGGTTATTTGTGGAAGACAATCCACTCAGAAAACCATCGGGCGGTGCGTCGGTCTCGAGCATGTCCACGATGACATAGACGGGGTTAGGCGCGCGCTCGATGACCAAGCGATTGGCTCTGTCGTTGATCGGAAAATACTCAGAGAGCGTCCAGCCGCCAGTAAATTTCCAGCGAAACAGATCCGGTTGTTCAGGGTCAATCCAGAAATCGATGGGCATCGTCGACTCCTTCCTCATCGTCGGTGCAGAATTATTGGAGCAGAGGGGGCATACTCCCGCTTGTCTATAACCAAGCTAAGAGCGAAATCTTGTGAAATCCTTAACAAACAATGTAAAGTGCCGCTTTCCTGGCCCAGCGATCCATCTGCTCGATCCACCTACTGATGAGCGGCTGAGGGGAAAGCGGCGTCGATGATGCGAGGATAGGTTGTCGTGCGCCCGCGTCAGCGCGGGATCAAGCGGTTAGTAGGTGGGCATGGTCGGGTCGATCTCGACCGCCCACGCGATGATCCCGCCATCAACGTTGATCAGCTTGGCGGGGTCGTAGCCCTGTGCGCGCAGCACATGGATAATGTCAACGCTGCGCACCCCGGAGCGGCAGTGTACGAGGATCTCGCGGTCGCGCGGGAGCTGTGCCAGCACGGTGTCGCTTTCCTGCCGCCGCCCGGCGCGAATATCCGCCACATCCATCTCGATGCGCGGCTTGGGGATGCGCAGCGTGCCATCCAGCACAGCGATCTCGAATTCTTCCGGGTTGCGCACGTCCAGGATCAGTAGATCCTCGCCGGCGTCGATGCGCTGCTTGAGTTCTCGCACGCTAATCTGCGGCACCGGTAGATGCGCGCCGTTGGGGGTGTGCCCGTTCATGTTGGCGGTTCCTGTCGCTGTGAATGTGCTGTGATCGTGGGCGGGCACGCCGCAGAACTGCTCGTAATCGATGAGTTCCACCTCCTCCGCCGGAATCCCGCAAACCGGGCAGTTGGGGTTCTTGCGCACGCGCACGAAATCGAAGTTCATATCGAGCGCGTCGTACAGCAGCATCCGGCCCATCAACGACTCGCCGATGCCCGTCAGCAGCTTGATCGCTTCGGTCGCCTGGATCGTGCCGATCACGCCGGGCAGCACGCCCAGCACCCCCGCCTCGGCGCAGTTGGGGACAAGGCCGGGCGGCGGCGGCTCTGGGAACATGCAGCGGTAGCACGGCCCGCCTGCCTGCGCATAGAAGACCGTCGCCTGCCCTTCAAAGCGGAGCACGCTGCCGTAAACATTCGGCTTGCCCAGCTTGACGCAGGCGTCGTTGACCAGATAGCGCGTGGGGAAGTTATCTGTGCCGTCGATGATCACGTCATAGGGTGCTATGATGCGCAGCGCATTTTCCGACGTGATCGGCTCCTCGTAGCGGTCGATTTCCAGGTGCGGGTTGATGTCGAGCATCCGCCGCGCCGCGCTTTCGATCTTCGGGACGCCGAGGCTGCTCTGCCCGTGCACGATCTGACGCTGGAGGTTGCTGTCATCGACCACATCGTAATCGACCAGCCCGATCCGCCCGATGCCCGCCGCCGCCAGGTACAGCGCCAGCGGGCTGCCTAGGCCGCCCGTCCCAATTAAGAGGACGCTGCTGGCTTTCAGCCGCCGCTGCCCCTCCATGCCGAATTCCGGCATGATCAAGTGGCGGCCATAACGCCGAACCTCATCGTTGCTCAGTTCACCTGCTGCGGTGACCACAGGTTGCATACCGTTCCATCTCCTCGGATGTGTTGTGTCTGGCTAACGACCGCCGGCGATGCTCGGAATGATCCGCAGGCTAGCCTCATCGTTGAGGGTCGTGTTCATGCCGTCCAGGTAGCGGATGTCTTCCTCGCCCAGAAAGACATTGACGAAGCTGCGCAGCTCATCACCCTCAAACATGTGCTGGCGCAGATCTGGGTACTGGGTCGTCAGGTCGGTGAGCGCCGCGCCGACGGTCGCGCCGCTGACGGTCACCTGTGCTTGATTGGCGGTGTAGACGCGCAGCGGCGTCGGAATCTTGATGGTTGCCAAGGTCAGCCTCCTTGTGTGCGCCTGACTTGTGCGTCGCGTTCGCTTTGATACTGTGTCCACATGGTATCGAGATACCCACCCACGAGGTTGGTCATCAATTCGACTTCCACCAGAAACGAGTCATGGCCGAAGTCGGCGTGAATGAGATGATATTTCACATCCCGGTTCAACCCCTCCAGCGCCGTCGCCAGATCCAAGCCCTGCTCGGCGGTGTAGAGCCAATCGCTCGAAAAACTGACGATCAGGAATGATGCCTGAGCTGGTTCCAGCGCCGCTTGCAGCGACGGATGCCCTTCGCTGATGTCGAAGTAATCGAGCGCTTTGGTGATCACGAGGTAACTGTTGGCGTCGAAGCGTTGGACGAACTTTTCGCCTTGATACTGGAGATAACTTTCGACTTGATACTCCGGTTTGACCAACTGATACGGCAGTTCCGTGTGATTTTGCAGTCGCCGTGCGAATTTCGTCTCCAGCGAGTGCTCACTCATGTAGGTGATGTGCCCGATCATCCGTGCGACCGCCAGCCCACCCACCGGCGCTTCGCCGTCGTAGTAGTCGCCGCCGTTCCAGCGCGGGTCGGCGTAAATGGCCTGCCGCCCAATCTCGTTGAAGGCGATGTTCTGCGTCGATGAGCGCGGCGTCGCGGCCAAAAACAGGACCGTCCGCACCCGCGCCGGGTAATCCACCGACCATTGCAGCGCCTGCATCGCGCCCATGCTGCCGCCTGCTACTGCGAACAGCCGCTCGATCCCCAATAGATCGATGAGATGGGTTTGCGCACGCACCATATCCTCGATGGTCACCAGCGGGAAGCGCGATCCGTAGGGCTTGCCGTCTGGTGCGGGCGATGACGGGCCGGTGCTGCCCTGGCAGCCGCCGATCACATTCGAACATATGATAAAGAAGCGGTTGGTATCGAACATCTTACCTGGCCCCACCGCCTCATCCCACCAACCGGGCCGCTCATCGGGGTCGTCGGTGTAGTAACCCGCCACATGCGCATCGCCGGAGAGCGCATGACAGATCAGAATCGCATTCGAGCGCTCGGCATTGAGCGACCCGTAAGTCTCATAAGCCAGCGTGAACGACTCGAGGGTTGCGCCCGACCGCAGCGGGAGCGGCTGATCGATGTGTGCGATCTGACGTTTTACAACGCCAACCGACCGATGGTCTCGCAGTTTGGGGCGCGCTCCGTTTGTGGGCATCGGCAACCTCGCAGATCAGCTTGTGTTTGTGGATGTAAATGCGGATGCTCGTGATCGTCAGTTCGCGGGTGGGCGAAACCGGGGGTGCTTATGCTTCATGCACCGCACCCCCCAGCACAGCCGATAGATTTGCTACCGCGTCAGCCTGTGCGTCTGAGTCCCGGATGGGTTTCAGGATGTGGCGTGAACGGTGGTGCCCTGCGACACCGTCAGCCCTTGATCAAGATCCCACAGAATGTCATCAATGTTCTCGATGCCGACGGCCAGGCGCACATAGTCATCGGTGACGCCCGTCTCACGAAGCTGCGTCTCGTTGAGCTGGCTGTGTGTGGTCGAAGCTGGGTGGATGGCCAGGGAGCGGGCATCGCCGACGTTCGCCAGGTGCGAGAAGATCTTCAGGTTGTCGATGAAGGTGCGCCCGTTGGCGCGCCCGCCCTTGATGCCGAAGCCGACGACCGCGCCCGCCCCATTGGGCATGTACTTCTGCGCCCGCGCGTAGCTGGCGTGATCAGGCAGGCCGGGGTAATTGACCCATTCGACCGCTGGGTGCTGCTGAAGATACTCCGCGACCGCCTGGGCGTTACTCACATGACGGCTCATGCGCAGCGCCAACGTCTCCAGGCCGATCAGGTTCAGGAAGCTGTTGAACGGTGCCTGCGAACCACCGAAATCGCGCAGCCCGACGATGCGCGCCCGCCCGATGAAGGCCGCCTCGCCCAGCAGATCGCCCAACACCGCGTTGTGATAGGCCGGTTCTGGCTCGACGATGCCCGTGTGACGCCCGCTGCCCTTCCAATCGAAGTTGCCACCGTCGACGATCACACCGCCGATGCTCAGACCGTGCCCGCCGATCCACTTGGTCGTCGAGTGCAAGCTGATGTTCACGCCCCATTGGAACGGCTGGAACAGATACGGCGTGCCGAAGGTGTTATCGACCACCACCGGAATGCCGTTGGCTTGTGCCAGCGCGCCAATCGCCTCGAAATCCGGGATTTCCAGTTTCGGGTTGCCGACGGTTTCCAGATAGATCAGCTTCGTCTTCGGGGTGATCCGCCGCTCGATCTCGCTGACCTCCGCGCCTTCGACGAAGTGCACCGTGATGCCCAGCCGTTTCATGCTGTAATGGAACAGGGTGTAGGTGCCGCCATACAGCGCCGAAGTCGAGATGATCTCGTCGCCCGTATCGCACAATGTGAGCGTCGTCAGCGTTTCGGCGAACTGCCCGGAAGCGGTCGCCAGCGCCCCGATGCCACCTTCCAGCGCCGCGATCCGCTGCTCAAAGGCGTCGGTGGTTGGGTTCATGATGCGCGTGTAGATGTTACCCGGCTCTTGCAGCGCGAACAACGCCGCCGCGTGTTCGGTATCGCGGAATTGGTACGACGTCGTCTGGTAGATGGGTACCGCCCGCGCCCCGGTGGACGGATCCGGCGCGTAGCCCGCGTGGAGTGCTTTCGTTTCAAACTGCTGCTCGTGCCCGTTGCTGTTGGTCATGATTCTCCCCTCACGTGACGCCTAAAGTTTGCGAACTTATTTGCTGAACAAATTCACCGCGCCCAGCGCGCCGAAGGCATCAGCCCTCGGCTTTCAGGGATCAGACGCGCTGACCCCTGAAAACCGAACGTTGATACACCCATCCTGGTTATTCTGCCGCCGCGATCTTTAATGTTTGTTCATCGAACTGCTGACGGTCGGGGCGCAGCCGCCAGCCGCGCATCTCAACAGCTTTGCCCGCCTGCACCGACGTGATCAAATAGGTGAAATTCGGCAGCGCGTGATCGCGGTCGAACGTCGATGGGATCGGCGCGGCGTTGGGGTGGCTGTGATAATACCCGACAAGCGTGAGGCCGCGCGCTTCGGCATCGTCTTCTAACCGCATCCAATCGGCGGGGGTCATGGCATAGCGGTGATACTGTTCTTCGGCGGCGAAGACGTTCTCGATCTGCACGATCTCGCGGATAGTGACAGTCTCCGCTTCCAGTGCGCCCAACAGAAAGCCCCCGCCTTCATTCGGGTAGGCCGCCTCCATTTGGGCGAAGATTTGCGCTTGCAGCGTTTCACTCAGCACGATCAGCGCGGTCTTCATTGCGCCAGCACCTCCACTACCTGGTTGTCTGCTGTGTCGCTAAACCAAAAACGCCGACCCTTTGGGGTCGGCGCTCACGTTTCACACTGATGCGGCGGTTATGCGTTAACCGCGCAGGGCCTCACATCCCCGGGTTTTGCCCGTGATATTTACGCAACACATCATATCCATACACATCAGCGCGATGTGCAGGTTGGGGTTGGGGACGTGGATGTGCGTGACTTCGCTCATGTGCATCAGCGTAACACGCTCCCAAAAATATTGCAACTATCCAATTGAGGAGGGTTTGCATTCAGAAATGGGGGCGAATGGATCGGCTGGCTGTTTGGCGCTCGATAACCCAAGATCGACGATGATCTCAGTCGGTCAGCAGGTGCCATCTTCCAGCATCGTCTTGCTCAACGCGAGCATCGACTGTACCAGCGGCGAAGCAGTGTGATCGTGCCGCCATGCGGCCTGCGTATAGATGGGCATCGGCGTCCCTGACCAGGGCAGCATCGCAAGCTGACCAGCCTGGAGTTCCGTTGCCACAGCGATGTGTGGCAGCAGTGTGATCCCGAGTCCCGCGATCACGCACTGCTTGATCGCCTCGCTGCTGTTGAATTCCAGGTTGGTCATGGGGCGGATGCCGGCTTCCAAACACACCTGCTCCAGCAGGGGGCGATACCCGCAGCCGTGTTCGGTAAAGAGGATCGTCACATCCTCCAAATCCTGCGGATTGACCGTTGGCAGGGCGGCCAGTGGGTGCGTGGGCGCTGCCACCAGGATCATCTCGGCTTGACGCAGGCAGGTGGTCTCGATCTTGGAACTGCGCAGTGGCTGCTCGAACAAGAACGCCAGATCAATATTGCCGTAACGCACCTGATCCAGCAGCGCCTCATACCGGAAAGGTCGTATCACCAGCCGCACCTGGGGGTGGTGTTTACCGTAAGCGACCAGCAGCGCGGGCAGTTGATAGGTTAAAACGGTTTCGGAAGCCCCAATCACCAACGTCCCGGATGGTTGTGCCTCCCGGTCGAACGAGGTTTGCATGTCCACAGCCAGACGCGCGGCACGCTGCGCCAATGGCAGCAAGGTCTCCCCGGCGGGCGTCAGCGCCGTGATGCGTTTGCCCGTGCGATACAGCAATGGTTGGCCGACTGACGTTTCCAGGGCCTGAATCTGCGCGGTCACCGTCGATTGTGCGTAATCCAGCAACTGCGCGGCCTGCGAAAT
>JAADYY010000410.1 GCA_010092805.1 Chloroflexota bacterium
ACACAGCGAGGCAGCAGGTGGCGCAAAGTATCGACAACACATTGGCAGCCAAGATCGGCGGGCGACTGCTGGCGGGCTTCGACGGCCTGACCCCGCCGGATTACATTCTGGAGTGGCTGGCGCAGGGCCGCATCGGTGGGGTGATTCTGTTCGCCCGCAACGTCGAAACCCCGGCGCAGGTGGCGGCGCTCACGCGGGCGTGTCACGACGCCGCGCCCGCCCCGATCCTCATCGGCATCGATCAGGAGGGCGGGACGGTCGCACGGCTGCGGCACGGCTTCACCGAGAGTCCCGGCGCGTTGGCGCTGGGTGCCGCCGGATCGGAGGCGCTGGCCGAGGCGATGACTCGCGTGCTGGCGACCGAGATGCGCGCCGTCGGCATCAACTGGACATACGCCCCGGTCGTCGATGTGACGCACGACATCCACAACGCCAGCGTCGGCACGCGCTCGCCGGGCATGGACGCCGTGCTCGTCAGCCGGATGGGTGCGGCGCAAGCGCGTGGCTTTGCGGCGGGCGGCGTCGCGGCGACGGCCAAACATTTCCCCGGCCTGGGCAACACCCCGGTCGATACCCACGACGCCCTCGCCGTGATCGACGGGCCGCTGGATTATCTCTACGCCAACGATCTGATGCCCTTCCGCACAGCGGTGGCAGCGGGCGTCCCGGCGGTGATGATCAGCCACGTGAAGTTTCCGGCGCTCGATCCTGACTATCCGGCGACGCTCTCCCCGGCGCTCACGACCGGGCTGCTGCGCGAGACCATCGGGTTTCAGGGCGTGGCCTGCACCGACTGCCTGGAGATGCGCGCCATCACCGACAATTTCGGCGCGGGCGAATCGGCGGTGCTGGCGGCGCTGGCGGGCGCGGATGTGCTGCTGTTTTCGCACACCCGCGAACTTCAGGCGGCGGCTTACGACGCCCTGCTCGCAGCGGCGCACAGCGGACGCCTGCCCACTCAACAGATCGACACGGCGGCGGCGCGGGTGTGGTCGCTGAAACAGGCGTATGCCCTGCGCGATCAACCGCCGCTCGGCGTGATCCGTGCGCCCGAACATCTGGAGATTGCAGCGCGGGCCGCTCGCGCCGGGGTCGTGCTGCTCAAAGGCGATCTGCCGCTGAATCTATCGGTTGGCAAGGTCGGGCTGGTCGAGTTTGTGCAGCGCCGCGACAGCGCGGTGATGGAGCACGGGAAATCGGTCGAAACGACGCCGCTCGCGGCGCAGTTGGCCGCCCACATCCCCGGACTCGTGACGGCGACGGTGCCCCCCGGCGATGACGCGGCGGGCGCGGGGGCGCGGGCGCTGGCCGAAACGGTCGAGACGCTGATCGTGGCGACACGCAGCGCCCACCTTGACCCGGATCAGTTCGCAGGTGCGCGCCGTTTGCTCGAATCGAGCCGGCGGACGGTGCTGCTGTGTCTGCGCAACCCATATGACGCGGGCGCGCTCCCCGCCGCTGATGTGATCCTCTGCACCTGCGGCGACAGCGCCCCGTCGATCACGGCGGCGGTGGATGCGCTGCGGGGTGTGTTCACACCGACGGGACGGCTGCCGGTGGAGGTCGCGGGATGATGCCGGACAGGATCGCCTTTCAAACCGGGCTGGATGTACTGATCGCCGACGATTTCGGCGCGCTGATGGGCAAACGCATCGGGCTGCTGACCAACCCCAGCGCCGTCGATCAACATCTGCGCAGCACCTACGACATTTTCCACCGCAGCGAAGCTGTGAATCTAGCGGCGCTGTTTGGGCCGGAGCACGGCTTCATGGGCGCGGCGGCAGACGGCGAGCAGATCGGCGCAGCGGTTGATTCGCGCACCGGCCTGCCGATCCACAGTCTGTACGGCGCGACGTACCGCCCCACCGCCGCGATGTTGGCCGGGCTGGACGCCATCGTCTGCGATCTTCAGGATGTGGGCGCACGCTTTTACACCTACATCTGGACGATTGCCGAGATCATGGCGGCGGCGGGCGAACACGGCGTCGAGGTGATCGTTCTGGATCGCCCGAACCCGCTCGGCGGGCGGATCATCGAGGGCGGCCCGCTCGATCCGGCGCTGGCGTCGCTGGTGGGGCGCGGCCCGCTGCCCATCCGGCACGGCCTGACCGTCGGCGAACTGGCCCGGCTGATCAACGCGGTGCTGCTGCCGAAGCGCGCGCACCTCACCGTGATCCCGTGTGTGGGCTGGTCGCGCGATCTCGTGTGGCCCGCGCTGGGTCGCCCCTGGATCGCGCCATCGCCGAACATCCACTGCGTCGAGGCGCTGCTGCACTATCCCGGCGCATGTCTGCTCGAAGGGACGAATCTCTCCGAGGGGCGCGGCACCGCGCAGCCGTTCCAGTGGGTGGGCGCGCCCTGGATCGATGGGCCGGCGCTGGCCGATCACCTGAATCAACAAGGCTGGCCCGGCGTGCGTTTCCGGGCGTGCGCGTTCCAGCCGACGGCCAGCAAATGGGCCGGGCAGGTCTGTCACGGGGTGCAGGCGCACATCACCGACACGCCGGCCTGGCAGCCGGTGCGGGCGTGGCTCGGCGTGATCGCTGCGATCCGCAGGCTGTACCCCGATGATTTCGCCTGGCTGGCACCGACCGACCCGGCGGGAGATCATCACTTCGACCGGCTGATCGGCTCGCGCACAACCCGCAGCCTGATCGACAGCGGCGCGCCGCTCGCCGCGCTGATGATCGGCTGGGATGCATTCTGTGCTGAATTCGACGCGCAGCGCCAACCGTACATGCTCTACCGCGAACGACCGATCACACCGATAACCAGTGAGGAAAACTCATAAAGGAAAATTCGTAATGGAGGCGCAAACCGCGATCAATGTGCTGCCGCCGCTGGCGTTGGTCAAGCTGATGGCGCTCATCGAGGCGCACCTGGGCACGACCTTCCCGGCGTTGGCGCTGGCTGTGTTCCACGCCGACGAACTCGTGCTCGACGCGGCCTGGGGGCACCTCGACCCGGAGACACAGCGGCGGCTGGCGCTGCCCTCATCGCTGTTCGATCTCGCCTCGCTGACCAAGCTGTTCACCGCGACGGCGTTTTTGCAGCACGCGAGCGCCGGGCGCGCCCGCCTCGACGATCCGCTGGTGACGGTCGTGCCGGAATTTGCGGCGGTGCAGCCGCGCGGCGTCGATGGCGGGCAGGATCCGCACAGCAAGGTGCAGTTACCGACCCCGGATGATCTGCGCGACCTGCACATCGACCCGGCGCGGGTGACGTTTCGCCATCTGCTGACGCACAC
>JAADYY010000063.1 GCA_010092805.1 Chloroflexota bacterium
CTCCGACAGTAATCAGATTTTGCCCCATTATAACCCATATTGAACTACTTAGAAGCTGGAATCGTATCTATTCACGTATCCGTGAGATGAGGTCAATCTCAGCAAATCGAGTATACTGGGTCCATGAGCCGAGAAAACAAGCGACGCAAGGAACTGGAACAACTAGATAAAGCAGACCTCATAGAGGGGTATCTGCTGCTGGAAAAGCGGCTGGCAACGTTGGAAGCACAGATGAATGTGCTGAAACAAGCGTTAGGGATCAAACCAGGCAAAACGCCCAGCAACTCATCTGTGCCGCCTAGTCAGGGACCAAAACCTAACCTCAAACCGAAGAAAAAAGCCAAGCGTGGCCCGAAGAAGGGGCATCCAGGCACAAGCCGCCAGCGTCAAGATCCGGATGAGATCGTCGAATGTCGTGCCAGTCAATGTGGGTGCTGTGGTCATGATTTGTCTGCCTTGCCGCAACACGAAGTAGGCCGTCATCAGGTGATTGATCTACCGCCGCTGCGCCCGGTTGTGCGTGAAGTGGTGCGCTACGGACGGTATTGTCCGCGTTGCCAGACCTACCAAAGGGCCGCTGCGCCAACCGGGTATGAACACGGACGAGTTTTCGGTTCGCACCTTGAGGGGTTGGTGCTGTACCTGCATTATGCCCATCCGCTAAGTTATGAGCGTGTCCAGACAATTTTGCGCGACATGACGGGGCTGAAACTGGGCATTGGCACCCTGGTAAACATCGTTAACCGAGCACAAGCGCGTTTGCAACAGGGGGCGGATGCTATTCAACAGCGCGTCCAGCAGGCTGCCGTCATCGGTTCGGATGAGACAGGCATCCGTGTTGATGGACAAAACCAGTGGCAGTGGGTTTTTCAGACCCCGCAGTGGGCGTATTATACGATCCGTCCCTCGCGTGCCACCCAGATCATCAGGGATGTTATGGCGCAAGCGCAACCGCAGGTATGGGTCAGCGATGTCTATTCGGCGCAGATGAACCATCCAGCGACACAGTACCAGATTTGTCTGGCCCATCAATTGCGTGATTTACAGTATGCCATTGATACCGAGAATTGCGATTGGGCACGCCAGATGCAAAGCCTGTTACGCCGTGCTATCCACCTGCATAACCACCGTGACGAACTGAGTGACCGGCGCTTTGACCTGTTTGCACAGGCTTATACGTGGACATTGGATCGACTGCTCGCCACCGAACCACCCTCTGAGAACAGCCAACGTCTCTGGCGACGCTTCCACAAACACCGATACGCTTTGTTGCTGTTTCTGGAACGCACTGATGTGCCGCCCACCAACAATGCCTCCGAACAGGCTTTACGCAACAGTGTCATCTACCGCAAAGTCACAGGTGGTTTTCGCACGGTTTGGGGCGCAGCACTCTACGCTAATCTGCTTTCCATTCTTGAAAGCGCACGACGACAGTCCCGCTCTGTCTTCGACGTACTCACTTCTGTCTTTGCATCTGATCCACAATTCTCATGGATACCTGAATAGATACGGCCTGTGATTGAGGCCAGTTCAGGACGAGGCAGCCGTGCGCAGCAAGCGAAGATGGGGTCTGTGGGTGGTGATCGCCTTCTGGCTGGCACACTGTACCCCCGCGACTGCGCCCCCACTGCCGACCCGCGTTCGGGCGGTGCCGCCCCAGGCAGTCCGAGCGGTCACGGCAGATCCGGCGCTGTTCGCCACTGTGACGCCCACCACAGCGCCCGACCATACCGCGCCACCCGCGCAGACGAGCACACCTACTGCGTCAGCGACGGTCACGCCGACGACCCCGCCGACGTTGGTGCCCTTCGTCACTGCCGCGTTCACGCCTGCGCCGATCACACCAACGCCACTGCCGCCGATTTTCACGTTTGGGCGCAGCGTCTCCGGTGCGGATTTAATCGCTTATCGTTATGGGACGGGAACGCAGATTGTGCTGCTCGTCGGCGGCATCCATGCCGGGTTTGAAGCCAACACCATCCAACTGATGGAGCGCCTGAGCGCCCACTTTGCCGAAAATCCCGCTGACGTACAGGCGGGCATCACGCTCTTGATCGTCCCGGTGCTGAACGTAGATGGGCTGGCTTATGGACGCACCTTGCGCGGGCGCTTCAATGAGAACAATGTTGATCTGAATCGCAACTGGGAGTGCGATTGGTCACCGGAAGCGGTCTTCGGCAGTGGCCCGGTAGACCCTGGCGCAGAACCCTTTTCGGAGCCGGAAACCGTCGCCCTGGGTAGTTTGATCCAGCGCACGCGCCCCGCCGCTGTCATGTTCTACCATGCGGCGGCCAATGGCGTCTTTGCGGGCAACTGCTCCGACGCGGAAGGCATCTCGCCGCCCCTGGCGGAAGTTTACGGGCAGGCGTCGGGCTATCCCTATGGCGGCGTGTTCAGCGCGTACCCGACCAGCGGCACCGCGCCCGATTGGGTCAGCAGCCTGGGGATTCCCGCGCTGGATGTAGAATTAGCGACCGCCGATGGCACCGAATTCGCCCGCAATTTGAATGCGATCCTAGCCGTGCAGCGCTGGCTGGTCAGTGGGGAGTGAGGGCAGGGCCACGAGACCCGCCCCCGCACGAAACCGACCTCACGACGGAAACAACTTCTCGACCACATCGACGCGGTAAGCCATCCACGCCGGGATAATCCCCGCGAGTGCGCCCACGCCTATCGAGACGACCCAGAGCACGATCTCGACCTCTGGCAAGAAGCGAATCGGCACTGGGATCGCAGACTGTGCGCTGAAGACGTTGGCGATAATCAGCGCCAACCCATAGCCCAGGATGCGCCCCAGCAGCGCCCCGATGAGGGAGACGAGCAACGTCTCGAAGAGAATCACGCGGAAGACGCTCAGGCGACTGCTGCCCAGGCCGCGCATGATCGCAATCGCTTGCTGCCGCGCCAGCACCGCGCTGTACATCGAGAGGAACAACGTCAGCGCGGCAATCGCCAGCACCAGGTAGCCAACGATATTCAGCACTTGCTGGCCTTGATTCAGCAAGCCGAGCAAACCGCCCAATTC
>JAADYY010000411.1 GCA_010092805.1 Chloroflexota bacterium
ATGACGCCGAGCATCGAGACGGTGTGGGGCGTGGGCTATCGCTTGGATACGGTCTGATGTTCGCGCCAACCTGATCTGACGAACACGCCGAAAAGCTAGAACGAAAAGCAAGAAAGGGAGCGCCGATGCTGTCCGGTTTGCGCCTGCGACTGCTGGCCTCGTATTTGTTGGTGCTGGTGATCACACTGGGCACCATCGCGGCCACGCTGCTGATCATCTTCAATACGCGCCCGGCCCCGCCCGAACCCGCGATTCAGCGGCTGACGAGCGTCGCTATCAACACCTGGGATGAGGTTTACGCGCTGCAACGACGGCAGCAGGGATCAGGCACTTTCCGTCCACGAGCGCTGCTGCTGGGCCAGCTCCTGGACGAACTGCGCACGCTCGCGGTTGATCGCGGGGTGCGCATCATGATCGTGGAGCTAGCCCCAGAGGACGCAGTGCTGGCGCGCTTCGACAGTGCGCAGCGCTTCGAGACCGGCGACCGCATTTTGGGCAGCTTCGCGCCCCACGAGATCCCGGTGGTGCTGCTCACCGGGCTGCCCGGCGAACTGCGCACGATTGACGCGGTGGCGGGCAGCTTCGCCGATATCGACGGCAGCGAATGGCTGTTTGTGGGCTTTGCCCAACTGACGGTGGATCAGCGGGCGCTGCCGATTCTGTTTGCTGCGCCGCGCCAAACACAGTCGCTGCAAGCCGCGCTCGCTGACCTGGGGACGGATTTGCTGCCGCTGCTGCTGCAAGCTGCCGTCGTTGGGGTGGCGGTGGCTATCGTGCTGGCGACCCTCATCAGCCGGAACATCGCGCGCCCGCTGCGCACTGCGGCGGAAGCTGCCGCGCAGGTCGCGGATGGCAACTACTCGCAGCTCATCCCCATGCGCGGGCCAACCGAAGTCCGCGCGGTCGCGGAGGCCTTCAACCAGATGAGCGCGAAGGTCGAGGCGGCGCAAACCGCCCAGAAAGATTTTCTCGCCAACGTCTCGCACGACCTCAAGACGCCGCTCACCTCGATTCAGGGCTTCTCACAGGCGATCATCGATGGCGCGGCCAACGACCCGGTGCAGGCGGCCACGATCATTTATGATGAGGCGGCACGGCTCAACCGGATGGTCGTCGAACTGACGGATTTGGCGCGGTTACAAGCCGGGCGGCTCTCGATGAAAGCGGATGCCATCGACATGGGGCAGTTGGCGGCGGCCATCGGCCAGCGGTTGGCGCTTGTCGCGCGCGAGCAGGGGATCAAGCTGACGGTGGATGCTGGCCCCATGCCGCCGATTGCCGGGGACGGGGATCGGTTGGCGCAGGTGCTCACGAACTTGATCAGCAACGCGATCAAGTACACCCCGTCGGGCGGTTCGGTGCATGTGGCGACCAAACAGCAGGCCAACGGCGTCGAAGTGACCGTCCGGGATACGGGCGTGGGCATCCCGGCGGACGAACTGCCGCGCATCTTCGAGCGCTTCTACCAGATCAACAAGGCGCGTGGCCCGCAGCGCGGCACCGGGTTGGGGTTGGCGATTGTCCGCGAGATCGTGTTGGCGCACGGCGGCACCATCACCGCCATGAGCGACGGCCCGCAGCGTGGCTCGACCTTCACGGTGTGGCTGCCCTCGCCACAGTTGAGCACCATCATCCGCCGCAAGTAAGCCGCCGAACAGATCGTGGGCTGATCTGCCCGGCGGCGTGCGGCGCTAGGATTCGGCGGTCGCTTCCGGCGCAGCGGTGGCTTCGGCGGTGGCTTCGGCGGTGGCTTCGGCGGGGATTTCCGGTGTGAGTGTCGGCGGCGGCAGTGGTGTAAAGGTGGGGGTGGCCGTCGGCTCGAAGCCAGCGGGGATAGCGTCCGCCGACAAGTTGAGCGGTTCGATGATGCGGAAGGTGCTCATCACCTGCGCGATGGTCGACTCGGCGGCCCCGACCGGGTTCGCGTCGGGGATGACGAATGCCGGCCCCAACTGCGGCAGAAGCGGACTCGGTTGGATGGGGGTGGTGCGCACCCGGTTCAGGTCGATCTGATCGCCGGGGAACTGGACATTGGCGCTGTGTAGGCTGCCATCCAGCCCGTTGAGCAGTACCGCCTGCCCGCTGAACGGCTCGCCGTCGGGGGTGCGGTAACCGTAAGCGACCGCGTAGCCGCTGACATCGCCGCGCGTGACCGGCTCGACGCTGATCACCTGCGCGCCGGGGCGGGCGTCCGCGACCCAAGCGGTCGCTGCGGCTTCGTCGGCGACGCTGACCCCGGATTCGACCTCAAGCCGCAGCGCCACATTCTGCGCATCAACGATGCTGGTGGGGCGGCCCGGCGCGCTGTCGACCACCGCCCACGTCGAGGGGAAGCGGACGATGTGGCTGAACAGCGGGTCGTAATGGGCGTTCCAGTTGAACGGCGTATCGAGGAAGGCATCCAGCGGGTTGATGGTCGCGCTGATGTTCTCCAGCAGGTAGCGCAGCAGCCCGGTCGCGTTGTTGGGCGTGAGCACACGCGCCACGTAAATCAAGCCATCTTCCGTCCAGGTTTCCTGGCGCGCGACGTAATTCTGATTCTGGAGTTCGATGTTGAAATCGATCAGCAGCCGATCCCCTTCAAAGCGGCGGTCTGCCTCGCTCCAATCGTCGAAACCGCCCCAGGTGGCACCGAGCATCGATTGGTTGAAGCGGACGCTCAACGCTTCCAGCGACAGCGGCGCATCGATGCGCTCGATGTAGGTATCGACCACAGTGAGCGTGTCATCGCCATTTAGGTTGATCTGCGCACGGTTGACGGCGCTCGATGGTTGGGTGGCGCGGAAGCCGTTCGGTTGGGCGACGGTGAACATCCCGGTGGGGTGCAGGTACACCTGATCGAAGGTGATGCTGGTGAAATCGGCGGGCGGTGGCGGGAACGTGGGGATCGGTATATCGGTTGGGTCGATCTGTTGTTGCGGCACGGTGGTATCGGTGCTGCTGAAGATGGGCAGCACAGCGCTGGCGACCAACACAATCGCCATCGCGACGCCGAGAATGATCGTGGCTCTACGTGCGCTATTGGACATGCTCGAACTCCGGTGCTTTCACAAATTGGGTTGAATCATAGCGCAAAAGCCAGGGATTGTTAAGCCTGCGGCGCGGCGCGACGGGTGCATTCGGATTCTGGGGCAAGCCAGGCACGTGGCCCTCACCCTAAATCCCGCTCCAGAAGCCAGCGGCGACCGGGCCTGCGGCCCTGCGGCCCTCACCCTAAATCCCGCTCCCGACCGGGCCTGCGGCCCTGCGGCCCTCACCCTAAATCCCGCTCCCGACCGGGCCTGCGGCCCTGGGAGCGGGACGTCAGCCCGTGTTGCGCGCCCCTGGCTCCCTGAGCGAGCAGAGGCCGGGGGATGCGGGCCACACAGCCAGCCGATCCATGCGCCCCCATTTCCGAATGCGCCCCAGCGCTGCCGGATCTCGCGCTGCGGCGCGCTGATACGCTACAATCGCGCATAGATGTGCTCGATTGCACACCGAAAATGCATTACCAGATGATTGTATAAGTCTGAGGCAAGCAACCCC
Organism: Chloroflexota bacterium; assembly: GCA_010092805.1. Classification (GTDB taxonomy): domain Bacteria; phylum Chloroflexota; class Anaerolineae; order Aggregatilineales; family Phototrophicaceae; genus Flexifilum. The sequence goes on from JAADYY010000411.1 coordinate 3,526, forward strand.
TCATGGATGTGCTCGAAACCCAGATTGACCCGCACGCCCCCGAATTTGCGCGCAATGCGGAACACAACCATGCGCTGGCCGCCGAACTGCGCGAACGGCTGGCGCAGGTGCGGCAGGGCGGCGGCCCCAAGTATCAGCAGCGCCACCGCGATCAAGGCAAGCTGTTTGTGCGCGACCGCATCGACACGCTGCTCGATCCCGGCGCGGCGTTTCTGGAGATCGCGCCGCTGGCCGCCTGGGATCTGTTTGACAATGAGGCCCCACCGGCTGCCGGGATCGTCACGGGGATTGGGCGGGTGAGTGGGCGCGAATGCATGATCGTTGCTAACGATGCGACGGTCAAGGGCGGGGCCTACTACCCGATGACCGTCAAGAAGCACCTGCGCGCCCAGCAGATCGCTTTGGAAAATGGGCTGCCGTGCATCTATTTGGTGGACAGCGGCGGCGCGTTTCTGCCGCTGCAAGATGAAGTTTTCCCCGATGTCGATGATTTTGGGCGGATTTTCTACAACCAAGCCGTGATGAGCGCCGCCCAGATCCCGCAGATCAGCGCGGTGATGGGCAGTTGCACGGCGGGCGGCGCGTATGTCCCGGCGATGTCGGACGAAACGGTGATTGTCGCCGGGACGGGCACGATCTTTCTAGGTGGGCCGCCGCTGGTCAAAGCGGCGACGGGCGAGGAAGTCACCGCCGAGGCGCTCGGCGGCGCGGCAGTCCACACACAGCGCTCCGGCGTCGCCGATCACTACGCCGAGGACGACGCGCACGCGCTGGAGATCGTCCGCGCGGTTGTCGAGACGCTCAACCGCCCCAAAACGGTCAATGCGGAGATCACGCCACCCGAAGCGCCGCTCTACCCTGCCGAAGATCTGTACGGGATCATCCCAAAGAGTTTCCGCACAACCTACGATGTGCGCGAGGTGATCGCGCGGTTGGTCGATGGCAGCCGCTTCCGTGAATTCAAGGCCGAATACGGCGTGACGCTGGTCACCGGGTTCGCGCGCATCGAGGGCTACCCGGTCGGGATCATCGGCAACAACGGCGTGCTGTTCAGCGAGTCGGCGCTGAAGGGCACACATTTCATCGAATTGTGCAGCGCACGCGGGATTCCGCTGCTGTTTTTGCAGAACGTGACCGGCTTCATGGTGGGCGAGCGCTACGAGACGGGCGGCATCGCCAAAGACGGGGCCAAGATGGTACACGCCGTCTCGAATGCCGCTGTCCCCAAACTCACGGTGATCATCGGCGCGAGCTTCGGCGCGGGCAATTACGGCATGTGTGGCCGGGCGTACAGCCCGCGTTTCCTGTGGATGTGGCCCAACAGCCGCATCAGCGTGATGGGCGGTGAGCAGGCCGCCAACGTGCTGCTGACCATCAAACGCGATCAACTGGCGCGTGAAGGTCAGCCGGATCTGTCGGCGGAGGCGCAGGCCGAGTTCAAGCAGCCGATCCTCGACAAGTACGAGCGCGAAGGCAGCCCCTACTATTCGACGGCGCGCCTATGGGATGATGGCATCCTCGACCCGGCGCAGACCCGGCGGGTGCTGGGGTTGGCGCTCTCGGCGTGCTTCAACGCGCCGCCCCAGCCGACAACCTACGGCGTCTTCCGTATGTGACCGCGCCTGGGATGCCCCGATGACGCGCCGCCACCGCCCGCCATCCCCCTCGATTCGTCAGCAGATCGAGGCGCTGCGCCGTGAACGGCGGCTGGCCCCGCTGCGCGCCCAGCAGACAGCCCTCGCCCGCATCCTCGACGATCTCAACGCCGTCGGCGCGCTGGAGGTGGTGCGCGACACGCGCTTCTCGCCGCGCTTGTGTCACGGGCCGCGCGGCATCGACGGACTGACACCCGTTCCCTGGGTCGCTGCGGTGATCTGGCATCGGCCCGCCGGGTATTTCGGCTACAAAACGCTGACGCTGCTGGGCGTGTGGGCCTATCACGCCGCCGACGGGGCCGAAGCGCCACCGGTGCTGAGTGTGGGGGCGAAGCAGCTCAGCTACAGCGCGCCGTTCTTCGACCCCGAAGCCTATCACAAACTGATCCGGCGCGGCTATGATGTCTACTACCGCGACGACGGCGCGCCCCCCGCCGAGGCGAAGCGCTGCGCTGTGCTCACCTACACCCCGGATGAGCGCCTGGCCCTCCGCGAGGCGTTGGCCGCCGCTTTGCTGGCCTGCGCTCAGTAATCCGGGCGACCGTCGCCGTCGTCGTCGAGCAGGCCGCCGAAAACTTCATCATCGCTGTAATCTCGATAGCGGCGGTTACCGCGCAGGTCGCCGTGATCGCGGGGCGGGCCGTCATTCCGCGCCCGGTCGCCCCGGCCCGTCGGTGAGGAGTCGTTCTGCTGGCGGCGCAGCGCCGCATCGAAGCTGAGATCGTCGTCCGCTGCCCGCCCGGTGACCGCACTCCCTGGATTGCGGCGGATCTGCTGGCGGGCCAGCGCGGTATCGAAGTCATTGTTTGCGGCCACCGAGCGCAGATCGGTGCGCGGTGGCGGCGGCACGCTGCGCTCGATCTCGGCGGTCCCTTCGCGCGCTTCCTGCCCCATTAGCGCGAAGAGTTCCAGCACGCCACTGCCGCTGAGGCGCAGCGCCAGAAACGCCCCGATCAGCGGCAGCCCCACGCACACCAACGCCAGCCCACAAATCCCCAGGATTAACCCTGCGTTATCCTGCATTGATCACTTCTCCGAATGTGTGTTCGATACCTGTCATTTTACCATCGACTGCCGTGCGCAATCAGCGGAGGGTTTGCCACAACTCCGCGAAGCGCGCATCGCCGCCGAGCACGTGCGTCATGTGATCGTGC
>JAADYY010000005.1 GCA_010092805.1 Chloroflexota bacterium
GAAAACTGCTTTTGAAGTCCCTCGCCTAGCCGCAAAGCGGCGGTTGGGAGCGGGATTTAGGGTGAGGGCCTGATTCGCCAACAACATCTTATACGCTGGCAGCCGCGATCCCGGTGCGGTGATCAGGCGTGATCGGCGGGTCGATCTTCGGTTTGGGCGCTGCGCAAGCCCCGCGCCAGCAGCGCCGCGATGTGGACGACGCGGCGCGCGCTGTTTTGACGGCTCAGGCCGCCGTTCATCTGCGTGAGGCAGCTTGCATCGCCCGTGACGATCAGGTCGGCGTCGGTCGCCTCGATGTTTTTGACTTTGTCTTCCAGCATCGCGCCGCTGATCTCCGGCATTTTGACGGAGAACAACCCGCCGAAGCCACAGCATTCGTCCGCGCCGGGCAGCTCAGTGACCGTCACGCCTTCGATGTGATCGGCGAGCGCCGCCGCCTGTTCGCTCAGGTTGAGCAGGCGGTAGCCATGACAGGCATGATGAAACGCGACGCGCGTCGGTGGCAGCTTGGCCCCCACATCCGTGATCCCCAGGCCATCGACCAGATACTCGGTGAATTCCCAGGTGATGCTCGCCAGCCAGTTGGCCTGCTGGCGCAGCGCAGGATCGTCTTTGAACAGTTCCGGGTAGTAGTGGCGCACCATCGAAGCACAGCTCCCCGACGGGCACACGATCACCTGCGCGTCGGCGAAGGCTGTCAGGAACTGCTTGGCGACCTGCCGGGCGTCGTTTTGGAACCCGGAATTAAACGCGGGCTGGCCGCAGCACGTCTGGTTGAGTGGGAAGCGGACTTCGACGCCCAAATGTTCCAGAATCTCGACGACCGAGACCCCGGTATCCGGGTAGATCATATCGACAATGCACGTCACGAACAGCGAGACCGGCTTGTATCGCGGGGAAGGACGCAGTTCGTCGGACATAAAGGGGTTTTCCTATCAACTCAAATTTCAACTGAAATTCGTCTGAGATGCAATTGCGATCAACATAAGACCGGCGCGCCAGCGCTTGGCGACGCGCTCACGCAGGGATTATAGCCGCAAGCCGTCCCTGCGACGAATGCGGCCTCAGCGATGATTCGGTTGGCTACCGGTCGTGGGCGTGATGCGCGTTGCTAAGGCGTGTTACTCGTTCGAAGCACCGTGGAGTGGGGGGGCATGATGAGGCAGCGCGATAGTGAAGCGCGTCCCCTGCCCCACCTCACTTTCAACCGTGATGGAGCCTTTGTGCAGCTCCACAATTTGGTGAACAATCGCCAGGCCCAACCCCGTCCCAGAGATCGACGCGGTGTTCTTGGCGCGGTGGAACGCCTCGAAAATCCGCTCCAGGTCATCGTGGGGGATGCCCAAACCCTCATCCTCAACCGTCAGCTCAACATGACCGTCCTCGCAGCGCAGCCCCACCTGAATGAGGCCGCCGTTCGGTGAGTATTTGAGCGCGTTGCCCAGCAAATTGATCAGCGCGCGGCGCAGCAGCTTGCCATCGAGATGTGCGGGTGGGCAGGGTGTGTGGGCGCTGAAGGCGATTGTATGCTGGGCAGAAGCCAACGCCCGCATCTCCTCTACGACCGTTTGCCCCAGGGCCAGTAAATCGGTCGGCTGCGGGTGGAACTGCTCCACCAGCTTATGCTCGCTGCGGCTGAGCGCCAGCATATTCTCCATCAGGTCGGTGAGGTGTTCGACCTGCTGCTCGATGCGGTTGAGCCGCTCGAGGCGCGTTTCGCGCGTCTGCCGGTCGTCGTAAGTTTGCAGCATACCCACCGAGAGCTTGATGGCCGCCAGCGGTGTGCGGAATTCGTGCGTGACCATCGAGACGAACCGCGATTTCAGTTCGTTCAGTTCGCGTTCCCGCTGCACCGACGCGCGCAGGCTGGTCTCGATGCGCTTGTGCCGGCTGATGTCGCGGACGCTGAAGACGACACCGGTTACGTGTTCGTTGGCCTCACGAAACGGCGACAGCACCACATCGGCATCAAAGTTGGTCTGGTCGAGCCGCTGAGCGACAATTTCGATGCGCCGATCCCGCCCGATGGCCGCCACCGCTTGCAGTGCGGTCAGCAACTGATCAGCATCTGTATCACTGACAAAATCCAGCCAGGACATACCAACGATGTCCGCCAGCGTGGCGTGAAACAGCAGCGCGAATGCCGGGTTGGCCTGCTTGATGACCCCGTCGTGGCTGAGCACCGCCACACCATCGCTGCTGCTGTGCAGAATCGCCTCGGCGCGCTCCTTGGATTCGCGTAGTTGGGCGGTGCGCTCGGCCACCCGCCGCTCCAAATCCTGCGCGTAGCCGTTGACCTGCGCCCACAAGCGCGCGTTATTCATGGCAATGGCCGCCTGATGCGCGAAGGTTTGCAGGGTGCTCACCTGCTCAGCGGTGAAAGCGCCGGGGGTCTCGCTGTCCAGGTTGATGAAGCCGATGATCTCGTCGTTCAAGTGAATGGGGGTTCCGGCGTAACCGCGTATCCATTCCGTCTCCGGCACCGTGACCCAGCCGAGGTACACGCGCACATCGTCGATCACAAGCGGCTGCCCTGTGCTGAACATCTGCTGGAGCACCGGGTTCTTCAGCGGGAACGCGGTCGACAGCACAGCATTATCAGCACCCCGTTCGGCGTAGCCAGCGCTGCGCACCGAATAGACCGTCTCGCCGTCGCGCAGCATGACCGTCGCAGCATCATACGGCACCACCCGCGCCACCTGCGCCAAAATATGATCGAGCACCTCACTGAGATCCAGGCTCCTGTTGAGCACCGCCGCCGTTTCGGTGAGCGTCTCGGCGATCATGCGTTGCTGACGTTCCGCCGCTTCCAGCCGCCGCCGTTCGGTGACATCCTGCATGAACGAAACATGCCGCCCCGGCAGAAAATGCGCCTTCGACTTGAATTCGACCAACCGGGTCGCCCCGCCCGGTTGGTGAATTGTGCATTCGCCTTCTGCGTAGCCTTGGGCCAGGAACTGCGTCCAGATATCGTCAAAGGAAACGTCCGCGTCGTCAGCGTGAATGTACGATCTCATCGACGTACCGATGAGATCGGTGTAGGGCAAGCCAAACACGGGTTCGGCTGCCGGATTGGCGTCTGTATAGACACAGGCGTCATCGTAAACGACAATCGCGTCGAACGCGTTGTCGAACAACATGCGCAGTTCCCGTTCGCTGGCGGCCAGTCGCTCGCGTTCACGGCGCAACGCCGCCTCGTTATCGATGCGCGCCGTGACATCCGTCTGCAAGCCGACAAAATTGATCAAGCTGCCGTTTTGATCAAACACCGGGTTGATGATCAATTCGTTCCAGAACGGCGTCCTATCCTTGCGGTAATTGAGCACCGTCCCCGCAAACGGGCTGGCTTCGGTGATTGCCGTCCGAATCCGCTCCATCTCGGTTGGATCGGTGTGCTCCCCTTGCAAGAATCGACAATTGCGCCCCACGATCTCAGCCAGATCATAGCCGGTGATCTGCGAGAAGGCCGCGTTGGCAAACGTGACCGGGTTGTCGGGCAGGTGCGGGTCGGTGATGAGCACGCCCACCGGCAGATCTTTGATGGCGGCGGCAAGCTGGGCGTTTTCGCGCACGGCCCGGCGCAGCGCTTCTTCGGTGAGCTTCCGTTTGGTCACATTGCGCAGCGTCGCCAGCAGCGCCGGTTGCCCCAGCCATTCGGTCTCCACCGCGCGCATCTCCGCAACCACCACGTCGCCGGAACTGTGCAGCAGGTCGAGTTCGGTGGTTTCATCGATCACCAGCGGAAACCCAAATTCCTGGCCGTTCAGTTCGCTGCGCGGTTGGCCGAACAGGGCTTCGGCGGCGGGGTTGCAAAAACGCACGATGCCATCGGCATCCACGACCAACACACCATCGGCGTTTTTGACAATGATGTTCTGGAACTGCGTTTCAAGCTGGCGGACTTGCTGCGCCAACTGCCGCCGTTCCCGGCACACCACGATCCGTTTGCACACCCGCGTCCGCAGCAGCCAGGCGCTCTGCTCCTTCAGCAGATAATCGGTGGCCCCGCGCTGGATGGCCTCCGCAATCAGCGGATCGTTGCTGTGTTCGGCCAAAAGAAAGATCTTCAGCTCCGGCTGCTGCTCGCGGAAATGATCGAGGGTGTCCAGGTCATCGTGAAGCCGGGCTGTATCGATCAAGAGGCCGGCGGCGGGCGCGAGTGCTAATTGTGTCTCAACCGCCGTTATATCCCGCACATGAAGCGCAGTCAGCTCGGCTTCTGCTGCTAACACAGGCTGGATGTGATCCGCATATAGCTGCAAATCCGCCGTACACACGATCACCGTTTGAGTATTCGCAGAGGGCGTTATCCAATAAGACATCTTTTTCACTCAGCACAGCGTTGGGTTGTATGGGCAAAAGACGTGTACTCGCAAAAACCACCCATTCCC
>JAADYY010000412.1 GCA_010092805.1 Chloroflexota bacterium
GGGAGCCGTACACAAGCGATCGCGCTGGCGCGCCAGCACAACCTGCTCGCTTCCTGATCACAACGCGCGGCTGGGGTGTGGCTGACCGCAGGGTTTGACACTACAATCGGGCCAATAGCAGCACAATCGACCACAGAAAATTCCACGACGCAAGCGCCATAACGAATACACAAGGGATATGACTCATGGCACCGCAGGCTGACTTCTTGAAGGTGGCAATTGCCCAGATGGCTCCCGTCTGGTTGAACCGGGAACAGACACTCGCCAAAGTGTGTGCCTATGTCGAGCGCGCGGGCGAACAGGGCTGTCAACTGGTCGCGTTTGGTGAAGCGTTGGTGCCGGGGTACCCTTTCTGGCTGGAACTGACGGACGGCGCGCGTTTCAATTCACCAGTCCAGAAGACGCTTCACGCCCACTATCTTGATCAGGCTGTGCGCATTGAAGCGGGGCATCTCGGTGAGGTTTGCGCGTTGGCGAAACGCTACCAGATGGTGGTGGTGGTGGGCGTGATCGAACGCCCGCTGGAGCGCGGCGGGCACAGCTTGTACTGCGCGTTGGTTTACATCACGCCAGCGGGCGAGATCGGCCATGTCCACCGCAAGTTGATGCCCACTTACGAGGAGCGGCTCACATGGTCGCCGGGCGATGGACACGGCTTGCAGGTGCATCCGCTGGGGAAATTCACCGTCGGTGGGCTGCTGTGTTGGGAAAATTGGATGCCGCTGCCGCGTGCCGCCTTGTACGCGCTGGGCGAAGACCTGCATGTGGCGTTGTGGCCCGGCAACCTCCGCAACACACAAGACATCACGCGCTTCATGGCGGTGGAGGGGCGTTCGTATGTGCTGTCTGCGCCGGGCTTGATGCGCAAGACGGATTTCCCGGCGGACACGCCCCACCTCGATGCGATTCTGGCCAACGCCGACGATTTGCTGGCGAATGGTGGGGCGTGTCTGGCTGCGCCGGATGGCACCTGGGTCATTGAGCCAATGGTTGGGGAAGAGGGCGTGTACACCGCCGAGATCAACCATGCGCGCGTGCGGGGCGAACGCCAGAACTTTGATCCGTCTGGCCATTATTCCCGCCCCGATGTGACTCAACTCACAGTTAACCGCGAACGGCAGTCTATCCTCAAAATAAACCCCTAAGCAACCTGGTAATGGGCTGTGCGCTGGGCAGTGATTGCTTTTCGGCGATCACTGCCATTGTGTAGTCGCCGCGGCGAGCGCGGCTTGCAGCGAGTCGAAATCGCCTCCCACCGCTGACGGCAGCACGATCACGCCATCGCAACCCATTTCGAGCGCACGCTGTGCGGCTGCCTCATCTTCCGCGCGCTGGTAGCCGAGGATCGTCATATCATAAGCGATGCTTTGCAGCCGGATGAGGCGCACAAGCTCGGCTGCTTCTGGCTGCGTCTTGTCCACATTGACAAAGACGATGTCCGGATGGCTGTGCCGGATCAATTCCAGGCTGTCTTCGGCATTTTCGGCCATGATCACGCGCTGCTCCCCGTGCAGCAGCCCTTCGGCTAACCGAACCCCATCCCGACTCGGATCGACGACAATGATGCTCATGGGTCACACCTCTTTGTAACTATGGTGACGAATGGAATGTTAGGGCCAAAAGAGAGCCTTTGGTATCAAAGGCTTACGCTCTGCTGAAGTGCCGTTAACCAAGGGAAGATAAACTACATCAAGGTTAGCTTATATTTCAACCCAGTTGCCTGATGGTTCATAGCAAGATCAACCCAGAAAAATGCCAGGGTTGCTGAAGATGGCGCAATCATTGATTTTGAGGCAGGAATACGCATCAAACGTGTGACCTGGGGGCGGTGTTATATGGATTTGTGTGCAGCAGCGCGAGGCGTGTCTTCACAGCGGGAGGTTTTCGTGTATTATAAAGTTGTAACGGGTAGAATTGTAGAAGTCGTATGGCGGTGATAGTCATGCCACGCGTGCTCATCATCGATGATGACCCTGTAATTCGGTTGGCAATTGAGCAACTGCTCACGGACTATGGCTATGACACCGTCACTGCCGCTGATGGTGAGAGCGCGCTCAAGCATTTGGTGCAGGATGCGCATTTCGATGCGGTGTTGTGCGACATCAAAATGCCGGGGTTAGACGGGCTGAGCTTATTGGGCCAACTGCAAACGCGGGCACCACATCTAGCGGTGGTGATGCTCACCGGGGAAGACAAAGTCGAAACGGCTGTTCAGGCCATGCGTCAAGGGGCCATCAACTACCTCACGAAACCAATCGACCCAGATGATCTGCTGAAGGCTGTGCAAGAAGCTGCGACACACTACGCCACGAACCTTCAGAAACAAGCTGTGCTTGATCAGTTGTTCAGCAACCTGGAGACGCTGCGTACACTCCACCCGGATTTGCAGCAGCCTGAACCTGCCCCCCCCACCGAAACCGCCGCTGTGCCACCGGATGCGCCGCAAATCCGGTGTGGCGCGTTGAGCGTTGACCGCAAGCAAATGCTCGCTTATTGCGGGGATGATGTGTTGGATTTGACTCCGACCGAATTCGATATTCTATGGCAACTGGTGCAGCAGCAAGGGCACGTGATTGCTCTGGAAGTGCTGGTATTGGCGCTGCATGGCGTCGAAGTTTCGCGGGAAGAGGCGCGGCGGATGTTATCATCACATTTGAGCAATTTGAAGACGAAACTGCAAAAAACGCCCTGTGGTGAACTGCTTACCAACCACTGGGGGCGCGGTTATCGCCTTGGGGAAGGTCGCCAGTCGTGAAGACACAGCAAATTCTGATCGTTGACGATGACCCGCGCAACGTGCGTACGTTGCAGGGGCTGCTCTACTTGGAACCGTACCACGTGCGCACAGCATCAAGTGGCATCGAGGCGCTGGAAATGATTGAGCAAACGCCGCCCGACCTGGTGCTGTTGGATATTCGTATGCCCCAGATGGACGGCTACGAGGTTTGCCGCCGCATTAAGAGCCATCCGGCCCACCGCTTGATCCCGGTGGTGATGGTCACGGCGCTGAGCGAGGTGCAGGATCGCATCAAAGCGTTGGAGGCGGGCACCGATGACTTCCTCAGCAAGCCGGTCGATGGAACCGAACTGCTGCTGCGTGTACGGTCGCTGCTGCGCATCCGGCAGCTCTACACGGAAAAAGAGCGCATGATCGCGGAACGGTTGCAGTTCATGTCCGGTGTTGCCCATGACATCCGGTCGCCGTTGACCTCCTTGCTGATCAACCTGAGTATGCTGGAGCGCCGGCTGCCGGCGGATGATGCCCGCTTGCAAGGTATCTGGGGCAGCATCGATATGGCGGTTGCGCACATTCAGAAATTGGCGACCGACACCATGAATTACTACCGCATGGAGTCTGGGCAGTTTCAACTGGAATATGCCAGCGAATACATTCCCGAAATCGTCGAAACAGCGGCGCAGATGGCCGCGCCGATCATTGCCGACAAGCAGAGCCACTTGATCGTCGATCCGGTGCCCGAGTTGACGTGTATGCTCGACCGCACGACGATTATTCAGGTGCTGCTCAACTTGCTGACCAATGCAGCCAAGTACTCCGCCGATGACACCACGATCATCCTGCGCACGTGTGATCTCGCTGTGGTGGACTATCAACTGGACCCGGCGCATTATCCGCCTGTGCTTGCCCTTCCCAACGAGGGGGTCATCATCGAAGTGATCGATGAGGGCATCGGGATCGCCGAGGCGGATTACCAGCGGGTCTTCACTGAGTTTGATCACCTGTCTGCCGAAACGGACAGTGTCGGGTTAGGGCTGCCGCTGTCTCAACGCTTGATCAAGATGCATGGCGGTGAAATCTGGTTCACCAGCACGGTCGGGCAGGGGTCCACCTTCGCATTTTTCATCCCGGCACAACCCCACCGACATGAAGTTGGTTAGCAACTTTCCACAAAGCCCCATGTCCTTTTTTTGGGGCAGTTCAACATTGAAATCTTGCGGTATACTCGATCTTGTTCAGACTATTCGACGATAAGACCCATCTGGCAGCCAACACGCGCGGCGTTTTCACTTCGGATTCGCTTGCGCCGCCCACACCACAGTTCATGGAGCCAAATGATGCCAAGCATTCTGCTGATTGACGACTTGCGTTCCCATGTGAAATTTCTCAACGATTTTCTCTCGTATGTTGGGTACGATGTCCTTACCGCCTACAACGCTGCTGACGGCTTGGAGATGGCGCGTCAACACGAGCCTGCGCTGATTCTATTGGACATTCGGATGCCAGGTATGGATGGTATTGCATTCGTGCAAACCCTGCGGCGTGACAGTCGTTTTTGCCAAACCCCTGTAATTGCCCTCACCGCTAGCGCCATGAATGGGGATCGCGAGA
>JAADYY010000413.1 GCA_010092805.1 Chloroflexota bacterium
CTTCATCGACTACTGTGTCGTCGCCAGCCGCGGCTACAATTACGCTACCGCCTATGAGATTGCACTCAAACTCAAAGAACTCACCTATGTGATGTCCGAACCCTACTCCTCGGCTGATTTTCAGCACGGGCCGGTCGCGCTGGTCGAGCATGGCTTCCCGGTGATCGCCGTCGTCCCGGAGGGGCCGCTGGCCGCCGAACTGACCGACTTTTTCCGCCAACTGCGCGAGCGCGGTGCCGATCTGGTAGTCATTTCGGCGCTGGCAGGGGCGCTGGCTCTGGCGCAAACGCCGCTGCCAATTCCCGTGACCGTCCCGGAATGGCTGTCGCCCATCGTCAACGTGATCCCAGGGCAGTTGTTCGCGCTCGGCCTGACGCTCGCCAAGCGCTTTGATCCCGATCATCCGCGCGGGCTGCGCAAGGTCACGCTGACATCCTGAGGTGAAGCCGCCAGACACCTACGCTTCGTCAAACAGGTAGCAGCGCACCCAGCGCGTCTCCGAAAGGCGTGTGACGGGCGGCATGGCCTCTCGGCAGCGGCTCATTACGTGTGGGCAGCGCGCTGCAAACGGGCAGCCTTCGCCGACTTCGCTCAGGCTGGGCACCTCCCCCGCGATCTCGGTCTCCTGAGTGCGCAGGCCGCGCGCTGGGTCGGGCACCGCCGAGAGCAGCAGTTGGGTATACGGGTGCTGCGGATCTTGCGTCAGTTCCTCGCTGCCGCCGCTCTCGACAATGTGCCCAGCGTACATCACCATCGTCTCGTCGGCGAAGTAACGTGCGCTGGCAAGATCATGCGTGACATACAAAAACGCGAGATTCTGCTCGTCGCGCAGCTTCGCCATCAAATTGAGAATGCCCATGCGGATCGATACGTCGAGCATCGAGATCGGTTCGTCAGCCAGAATGACTTTCGGCTCGACGGCTAAAGCGCGGGCAATCGCAACCCGCTGACGCTGACCACCGCTCAATTGATGCGGATACTTAGGCGTGTAATCGGCAGGCGGGGTCAGCGCGACCGTATGCAGCAGATCATGCACTTTCTCCGTCATCTGGCGGCCTTGCGCTTTGCGATGAATTTGCAGAGGGCGCTTGAGATGATAGCTGATGCTGTGGACCGGGTTCAGCGAACTGAACGGATCTTGAAAGATCATCTGCACTTCGCTGCGGTACTTGAGCAGCTTAGAGCGCCCTTTGTCTTCAACAGTGTCCCGGCCCGCGTAGATAATCTGGCCCGCCGTCGGTTCGTAAAGGCGCGCCAGCAGCCGTGCGGTGGTGCTCTTGCCGCTGCCGCTTTCACCAACGAGCGCGGTCACTTTGCCGGGATACAGTTGGAACGAGGCGTCTTGCAGTGCCTTGACCACCCGCTGCGAGACGGCACCGCCCGTGCGGAAGTGCTTCGTCAGCCCTTGAGCTTCCAGAATCGGTTTGGCGGCAATCATGAGGCGTCCTCCTTGTTCACAATCTTGTCATCCAACAGATGACAGGCAGCCATATGCCGTGCGCCGATGGGTTGCAGCCCAGGCCGTTCAGTCTGGCAGCGCCCGGCCAGCGCCACATCGCAGCGCGGATGGAAGCGGCACCCCGGCGGCGGAGTGATCAGATCCGGCGGCGACCCAGGGATGCCAAACAACTCGACGCGCGGCCCGCTCAGCGTTGGGAACGAATTCATCAAGCGCACCGTGTACGGATGCTGCGGATCGTTGAAGATCGCTTGTGACGGTGCGACCTCGACCAGCTCGCCAGCGTACATGATGCCCACCCGATCCGAGAATTCGACCATCAGCGACAGATCGTGGGAGATGAACAGAATCGAAAAGCCAAACTGATTCCGCAACTCACGAATCTGATCCATGATTTGCTTCTGCACGACAACATCCAGCGCCGTCGTCGGCTCATCCATGACGATCAGTTCTGGGTTGAGCGCCAGCGCAATCGCGATCACCACACGCTGCCGCATCCCGCCGCTTAGTTGATGCGGGTAGCTGTTGACGCGATCCGGATCGATGCCCACCAGATCGAGCAGTTCGCGCGCACGATCAAGCACCTGCCGCCGGGTCATCTGTGCAGTGCCGTTCTCATGCGCTTGAAGCGCATCCGCAATCTGTGTGCCGACCGTCAGCACCGGGCTGAGCGCATTCATCGCACTTTGGAACACAATCGAGATCCGCCGCCAGCGGATGTCACGGAGTTGATCGTCGTTCAACTTCAGCACATCAACCTCATCGAAGAGCACCTGCCCGCCCGCGATGTGCGCCGGGGGCTTGAGGATGCGCGTGATGGCGTGCGCGACGGTCGATTTGCCGCAGCCCGACTCACCCGCGAGGCCGAAAACCTCGTTTCGATGCAGATCAAACGAAACGTGATCAGCGGCGCGCACCAGGCCGCGCTGCGTATGATATTCGACGACCAGATCACGCACCGAAAGCAGCGGTTCCGCATCCGTGCGCGCCTGATCAAACGTAGGCATTGGTTGTGTCATGCGGCTTTCACCTTCGGCTCGCGGCGCAGACGTGGATTGGTGATCTCGTCGATGCCGTAATTGATCAGGGTGAGGCTGAAACCGACCAGCGCGATACACACACCCGGCGGGATGAACGTCCACCATGCATTGGTGAGCAGCGCGGCATTGTTCTGCGCCCAGTAGAGGATGGTGCCCCAACTGCTGATGTTCGGGTCGCCCAGGCCGATGAATTCCAGCGATGCCTGCGTCAGGATGGCGTAGAGCACCGCCCCAATCCAGCTCGAGACGACCAGCGAAGTCATGTTGGGCAGAATCTCGAACAGGACAATGCGCCAGGTCGGCTCGCCGACCACCCGCGCCGCCGCCACGAAATCGCTGTTGCGCAGCGTCAGCGTTTGCGCACGGAGCACACGCGCGCCATAGGCCCAGCTGATTAAACTGAGCACGACGACAATCGTCAGCGGCCCCGGTCTATCGATAAACCCGGCGACGACAATGATCAGCGGCAGCGCCGGGATGATCAGCACAATATTCATCGCCAGCGACAGCAGTTCGTCGAAAATGCCGCCGATATACCCGGCAGTGATACCGATGATGATCGCAATCGCCATCACAACGGTGCCCGTCGTGAACCCAACCGCCATCGAGACCTGCGTGCCATGCACAATTTGCACAAAGACATCTTGCCCCTGGCGCGTCGTGCCCAGGATATATTCCGCGCTGGGGGCTTGCACCGGGCGTGCCACCATCCGGTTGGGATTCTGAGTTGGGGCAATCAGCGGCGCGAAGACCGCCACGAACACGAAGAACGACAAGATCACCAGACCGATAGCCGCCTTTCGATTACCGAGAATCGAACGCAGCCAGTTGGGCAGCGGCAGCCGCGGGAATGCACGTTGAGGGGCAGCGGTTGCGCCCGCGGGCTGAACGGCAGTTTGCGGTTGTTCGACAGTTGACATGATGAAATCTCCTCGGCGAAAACCGCCCTATGCAGCCCGCACGCGCGGGTCGAGCAGCACATACATCGTATCGGCCAGCAGATTGGCGACCAGCACCGCCACCGTGATCATCAGGAAAACGCCCTGCATCAGCGGGTAGTCGCGGGTGTTGACCGCCGTCAACAGGGTGTAACCGACGCCGGGATACGAAAAGACGATCTCGGTGAGCAGCGCCCCACCCAGCACAAACCCCAGCGACATCGCAAAGCCCGTCAAGCTCGGCAGAATCGCGTTGCGCGCAGCGTAGGTGTACATCACCCGCCGATCTGACAAGCCTTTAGCCTGCGCCATCGTGATGTAATCTTCAGAGAGCACGCTGATCATGTTGTTGCGCATCCCCAGCATCCACCCGCCGATGGCCGTCAGCACGATGGTCGTAGCGGGAAGAATCATGTGGTGCAATACGCTGCTCAGGTATTCGGGTGACGACCAATCCTGATGAATATCCAACGAGTAAGCGTGGCCCAATGGGAACCAGCCCAACCCCAGCGCAAAGAAATACAGCACCAGCATCGCTAACCAGAAATACGGGAAGGCTGACAGCAGCCCGGTGATCGGGAGGATGACGCTGTCGGCGAAGCGGCCTCGTCGCCAAGCCGCGCGGATTCCCAGGAAAATCCCGGCGCTGAAAGCGATGACCGTCGCCAACCCCACCAGGCGCAGTGTCCACCCCAACCCCACCGCGATCACCTCAGTAACCGGAATCGGGAAGTTAGCAATCGACACCCCTAAATCGCCCTGCAGCAAATGGCTCAGGTACGTGAAATATTGCTCATGCAGCGGCCCCTGCACGAACCCGAAC
Source organism: Chloroflexota bacterium (assembly GCA_010092805.1). Taxonomy (GTDB): domain Bacteria; phylum Chloroflexota; class Anaerolineae; order Aggregatilineales; family Phototrophicaceae; genus Flexifilum. Next base: position 4,261 of record JAADYY010000413.1, read on the forward strand.
GTCTCATACAGCGATTCGATGGCACGTGGATCCATGCGGCCCTGAAAGCGCGCGAACATCAACTGCACCGGGTCGCCAGACATCAAGCGCGGGATCATGAAGTTGAGCGTGACCGAGACCAGGAGCGCGATTAAGTAAAACCCCAGCCTCCGCAGAATAAAGCGCATTGATCAATCCTCACTAACAAATCTTTGTTCTAAAATGGGGCGATAGTTGGCGAGGGGCACAGCGTGCCGTGCCCCTCATCTATCACCCAAACATCAGACGATCAGCCAGAATTATTCCTGGCCGCAGGCGGTGTCGTCGATGCAATGAATGTTGACGGCCACCAGCAGACGCGAATTGCTATCGCGGCTCCAGGGGCTGCCTTGCGTGTAATAGTTATCTGCTGTGGGGAAGCCGGTGAACTGCTGGGTGTTCCACTGGTACCAGGTGGGGCCAGGGAACAACGGCACCAGCGGCACATTTTCGACGAACAGCATTTGCAGGTCGCTGAGCACCTGGAACTGTTCGTCTGGATCAGCGGTTGCGGTGAACGCGGCCAACAGCGCATCGGCATCGTCGCTGAACCAGCGCGACCAGCTCGTGGCGTTGGCGATGTTGTCCGCGCCCAGCAGCGAACTATCCAGGCTGTCGCGGTAGTAGTTCCAGGGGGTGTAGCCGCTGCTGCTCCAACCAATTGAGATGTCATAGTCGCCGGTTTGCAGGTTGTTGAGCCATTCGCCAAACTCCGGCGTCACCACCTGCGCGTTCACGCCAATGTCTTGCAAATTCTGGCTGATGATCTGCACGCTGGTCACCCAGTCCGTCCAGCCATTGACGACCTGCACATTCATCGACATCGGGTCGCCGTTGGGCAGTTCGCGGAAGCCGTCGCCGTTGACATCGAGATAGCCAGCCTCATCGAGGGTTGCCGCCGCCGCCGATGGTGCATACTCATTCAGGCCCAGTTCCGCTGCCCGCTCCAGCGCTTCCTGGCTGGCCCAACCTTCGAAGCGCGGGCCGAGACCGGTCGGGTCGGAGGGGATGGTGTACCCATACATACCGATGTTCACAACCGCGTTGTAATCGATGGCCTGGCTGACGGCGCGGCGGAACGCCACATCGTCATATGGGGCTTTGGTGGTGTTCATGTACAAGTTGACCGTTGCGCCACCGGGCCAATAGTAGAAGTTGAAGTTGTCCGGGTCAGCCGCCGCGTAGGTGGTTTCGACATCCGGGATGAAGTGACCGCCCCAGTCAATATCGCCGTTGATCAGCGCCAGCGTTGATTGTTCATTGCCAGGGTACGCCGGGTAGCGGATGGCATCGACGTACGGGCGGCCCTCCTGCCAATACAGCGGGTTGGCGCACAGTTCGAAGACCTGATCTTCGAGGCGGCAAACGACCGAGAACGGCCCAGTCGCCACCGGATCATCATCCACGAAGGTCACCGGATCATCCAGCTCTGACCAGATGTGTTCCGGCACCGGGCGCGTCTGCGCGATCAGCACGTCGGCCAGCGAATAGACCTCGCCCAGATTGAACTGAATGGTGTAATCGTCGAGCAGTTCGACCGAGTCGAGGAACGCCCACACCGCCCCTCGATCCAGCGCCGGGAATTCGCGGGTGAGATTCATGGTGTAGAGCACGTCGTTGGCGTCGAACGTCTCGCCGTCGTTCCACATCACGCCCTCGCGGATGTTGAACGTCAACGTGAGCAGATCATCCGACCAGACGAAACCTGTCGCCAGCCAAGGGATGATCTCGCCGTCGACTTCATTCCACACCATCAGCGGCTCATAAATGAACGCCTGCGACGCCGGGTTCTGCGTCGGCGCAAACGGGCTGAAATTGCGCAGCACAACCGAAAACGCTTCGTGCGACACAGTGACGATCCCGCCGCGCGGGATACCGTCATCTTGGGCCAACGCCCCACCAAAACCGACGCTGAGCACCAGCACCAACGCCAGACTCACCAGAGTCATCCGAGCAACCATCTTAATCATAATTGATCTCCTTAATATCTGGATTTTTCGCGCCTGCCAAACAGAACGCAGCAAAACACACGTAACAGATGCAAACTGAGGGAAACTCAGCGCCACCGAAGGTATGATTTGACGGACAGCTTACGTCGATTCAGCTCCTTTCCACACGTTTGGCTCCGCAAGTTTCTCGAATGATAAGGTGCGCCGGCAAAATGATCGGTTCGGGCGTTCCCGGCACACCTTCCACCAAGCGAATTAGGGAACGGGTCGCTTCCGCGCCCAATTGGGCAATCGGTTGGCGCACCGTTGTCAGAGGGGGGGTGGCAATAGCGGCAAAGGGCATATCGTCAAAGCCCACCAACGCAACATCATCGGGCACGTGCAAGCCTGCATCCGCCAGCGCCCGCAACGCACCCATCGCCAGCACATCGCTGGCCGCAAACACCGCATCGACTCCGCGCTCGATCAGGAGGGACATGGCTGTGTAGCCAGAGACTTCGTTGAAATCGGCAACGGCGATCAAACGATCATCGGCGGCATAACCTGCATTCTCTAATGCCATCCGGTAACCACGCAACCGTTGTTGCGCGACACCCAGGTTCGGTGCGCCGGTGATCGTGGCGACGCGCTGGTAGCCTAACCCCAAGAGATGTTCCACCGCGCAGCAGGCTGCCGCACTGTTGGCAACGTCAACATAGTGCTGCACATGTTGCTGCGGCGGCCCGATGAGCACGTGCGGGAACCCAGCCGCCACCACCCGCGCCAGAATTGGGTCATCGTCAATCGAGGATGCAACCAACACCCCATCGAAAAAGCCGTTGTTGACGATGCGGTCGTAGAAACGCTCCTCAGCTTCGATGTCGCTGCTGACCCACAGCATGATGGCATAATCATACTCGCTGGCCGTCAGCGAAATACTCTGGATTAATTGTGGAAAATAGGGGTCAGTAAACGTCGCCGCCAGCATTTGGGGGATAATCACGCTCAGGACACGTGTCTGCTGGCGTACTAACGCACGCGCCGCCGAATTGGGGCGAAAGTTTTCCTGCTGGATCACTTCCTGTACCCGTTGGCGGGTGCGCGCGCTGACGTTGGGATGATTATTGATGACCCGCGAGACCGTTGATTTAGAAACCCCAGCGAGTCGCGCAATATCTTGAAGACTGCTGCTCATAAAAATATTTCCACCGTTGGGAGCGTTCCCAATTTGATTAGAGTGTACATGAGGTAAGCATGAGAGTCAACTGATTTAATGCCGAATCGCAGCATGACATTTTTTCCGCTTGCGGCTATACTCAGCCCTTATGCGCGCTTTGCAGAATATACTTGCCGTGACTCCCGCAAGATCCCCCGCCCTACATTTGGTCTGGCTGCGCCTGAGTTTATTTGTCTGGCTGCTGACAGCGACCGCAACCTGCCTCCTGACTCAGGCTGTCGCCACCCGCAGCGATCAGGTTGCATTTGCAAGCGACCGCAGCGGCAACTGGGACATTTACCTACTTGATTTGGCTAAAGGGATCACACACAACCTCACCGCGCACCCTGCGGATGATCGCGCCCCGGCCTGGTCACCGGATGGCCGCCGCCTGGCCTTCCTCTCGTATCGGCAGACTAACGCCTTCGCGGACATCTACATCCTCGACATGCGGACCGGTACGTTGCAGCGCATCACCACCGGCCAGCACAATGATTATCGTCGCGTGGTCTGGTCGCCAGATGGCCAGGATTTTGTCCATACCCCCGGTTATGGTGCCATCCACATCATGGACATCAACGCGCAGGCAGATCGCCCCCTGAGTTATGGCTTTGGGCCGTCATGGTCACCGGATGGCACTTACATCGTGTATTATGCTAACCAGCGCGGCGATCTCAACAGCGACATTTATGCCCTGAGTGTGGATGGCCGCGAGTTGGTCAATTTCACGGCGCACGGCGCGAACGACTGGAGTCCAGCCTGGTCACCGGACGGCGCGCATATTGCGTTCGTCTCGAATCGCGGCGGCAACGCCGACATTTACACCCTATCGACCATTTGCCTCACCGCCGATCAGCCGTGTGCAGACTCAACGCGCCGCCTGACCGATCATCCGCGCACGGACACATCCCCGGCGTGGTCGCCAGACGGCCAGCGGCTCGCATTCGTTGCAGCCCAGGCGGATGGCAGCAGCATCTACATGATCGACACGACAGCCGATCACATCAGCGAACCGCAACGCTTGGTCGGTGGCCCGGGGGAGAACCGCGCTCCGGCCTGGCGGCCCCAGCGCTGATGCGCGGCTCGCGGTCTAGGTGAGACTATCGACGAGACTTTATGAGCGACCAACCGATCATCGAAACACGCAACCTTGTCAAAGTCTATGGACTGCTGCCCGTGCTGCGCAAGCTCAACCTGAGCATTGACACCGGGCAGTTCGTCGCACTGCTGGGGCCGAATGGCAGCGGCAAATCGACGCTGCTGCGGCTGTTGGCCGGGCTGACGCGCCCCACCAGCGGCACGATTCTGGTGGGCGGCTGGGAACTGCCGCGCCAGGCCGCCGCCGTCCGCGCCCAGATCGGGCTGGTGAGCCACCGCGTCCTGCTGTACGAAAACCTGACCGCACGCGAGAACCTGCGCTTTTTTGCGCGGCTGTACGCCCTTCCCGCCGAGTCGAGCGAGGATCGCATCAACAGCATGATCGAACGGGTGGGGCTACGCAAACGCGCCGATGGGTTGGTGCGCACCTTCTCGCGCGGGATGCAGCAGCGGCTGAGTATCGCGCGGGCGCTCCTCCACGATCCGCATGTGCTGCTGCTCGACGAGCCGTACACCGGCCTCGATCAGGATGCGGCGGCGGTGCTCGACGAACTCGTGCAAGAAGCGCAAGCCGGCGGCCACACCCTGCTGATGGCGACCCACCAACTTGACCGCGCCGCCCGACTCGCCCAGCGTGTGATCATTTTGTCGCGCGGCAGCATCGGCTATGACGCAGATGCCACCGCACTTGATGGGCCGACGTTAGCGGCAACCTACGCAGAAGTCACTGGCACGATCACCGCGCGCCCATAGCGATCCTTGATGTTCGAGGCGACTCGCTATATAATAGAA
>JAADYY010000064.1 GCA_010092805.1 Chloroflexota bacterium
CTGCCGTACCTGCCAGCGGGTGGTCGCGTGGAATGTGTTGACCAGGATCGCGTCAATCTGGCGGTGGTGGAACGGGCGCGCGTTGAAACCCGCCAATACCCGCCGCGCCAAATTGAGGCGGCCTATCCCCACTTCGCCACCTACGTCCAGCAGCAGATTGTGAACGCTTTTGGCCCTGACCGGATGTTCCAGGACGGCTTCGTCATCGAAACCACGCTGGATCCAGACATTCAAGAGTGGGCGGAACAGGCCCTGGCTGCTGGGATCGCGCGGCAGGCCAGCGCGGGTGTCAACACCGGCGCGGTGATGGTCACCGACCCACGCACCGGGGCGATCCGCGCGATGGTGGGCAGCCCGGATTTCTTCGACGAAGACATTGCCGGGCAGTTCAATAACACGCTGTCGTTCCAGCAGCCCGGCTCGGCAATCAAGCCCATCGTTTACGCCACCGCCCTCAACGGCGTCATCACCCCGGCCAGCAACCGCGCCAACCCGGCCAGCGCCAACGGGCGTTTCTACCTGACCCCGGCCAGCATCCTGTGGGATGTGCCCACAACGTTCGCCAACGATTACACGCCGCAAAACTTCAATAACCGCCCGCCGTCCGGCCCGGTCTCGGTGCGCAACGCGCTGGCCCAAAGCCTCAATATCCCGGCGGTGAAGGCGTATGAGTTCATCGGCGAGGCGGAATTCCGGCAAACAACCGACGCACTGGGCATCAACTTCACCGAAAATGCCGACTTCGGGTTGGCGACCGCGCTTGGTGCCAACGACGTTGCGCTGTTCGATATGATGGTCGCTTACGGCGCGCTTGCCAACCGGGGCCAGCGCACCCCGTTGATCAGTATCGAACAGATCACCGATGCCAACGGCACTGTGATCCCGCTCCCAGAGATCGAAGCTGGGCAGTCGCCTGCCGCAGAGGCGCTTTCGCCGCAGGTGGCTTTCCTCATGCAGCACATCCTGGCGGACAACGCCGCGCGGACCCCCGTGTTCGGCATCCAATCGGCCTTGCAGATTCAGGCGTATGATGGGCGCATTGGGGTGAAGACAGGCACCAGTGACGACGGGCGCGATTTCTGGACGATGGGCTTCACGACCAATGCCGTCGTCGGTGTGTGGATGGGTACCTTCGATAACAGCCCGACCACCGCGTCATCTGGCCTGGATGTGGCGGCCCCGGTTTGGAATGCCGTGATCGAACGCGTGCTCGAGGACGAGCAGCCCGCGCCCTTCCCGCAGCCAACCGGCGTATTGCAGCAGCAGGTCTGCATCGATACAGGCGCGCAGTTCGACCCCGCCATCACCCAGAACTGCCCCAGCGGCCCCATCCGTGAATGGGTGGTGCAACGGCAGCCGCCGCCGCCCGCCAACACCGGCTATGTGACCAGCGTTCAGATCGACAGTTGGCTGCAAGTGCTGGCCGACCAGACCTGCCAGGAAAACATCGTCGATGTGACGGTCACCAACATCAACGACTTCTCCGCCATTTTGTGGCTGCGTAACACCGCCCAGGGCCAAAATGTGGCACAGCGTCTTGGCATTCCGCGCGCAGTCCCGGTGGCCCCAGACGCATCCTGCGCTACTCAAGGGGTGTTCCCGGCGGCCAGCATCAACCAGCCAGCGAACGGCGCGCTGGTGCAGGGCGATGTGCAGTTTATTGGCACCATCATCGGGCCAAACTTCGAGAGCTACCAGCTCCAGATCGCCTCGACTGCCACCCCCAATGATCGGCTGCTGCTGATTGAACCGGTGTTCCAGACGGTGACGGACGGGCCGCTGGGGGCGTTCAACACCAACCGGCTGCCCAACGGCGATTACTTTGTGTGGTTGGTCGGCACCGCCACCAACGGTGGCAGGCTCGAACGCCAGATCCAAATCACGATTGGCAACCCGACCCCGACGCCGACCAATACCCCCACACCGACCAACACCCCGACGCCAACCGCAACGTTCGGGCCAACATTGCTGCCCAGCCCCACCAATTTCGTGCCGCTGCCGCTGCCGACGATCCCATAACGGCGCAGCGAACGATCCCGCGCCAAGCCCCCCTCCCGACCGTACAGCCATGCAACGGCGGGGGAGGGGCGTACCCCGCTCTCTGCGGGCATCACAAACACCCCCTACGTCCACGCTTCGCTTAGATGTTTCATGACTCGCCCTGCCCTGCAATTGAATTAACAATTTCTTGGAAAAATTTACATACTTTCGCCCCTCACGCTATACGAATAGCAAGAAATCTCATGATTTGTATGTTATCATCGGGTACAGTTATGTTGAGGTTTAAATTGGGCGCTGTCGGCGGCAGCAGCGTGCGCTGCTGCCAGCCCCTCACGTCCGTGGCATGATTGCTTTGTCAGGTTGAACAGGCTTAACGTAATGATCGAACAGCACATGCACGACCCCGAAGATCCCGAAACTGAGCCAGCGCGTCCGTCGTCGCTGGATTGGCCCTACTCCGACGCTTTCGACGATCCCCGTACGCTGTTCGAGACGCTGCCCGACGGCTACTACGAAACCGACCTGCACGGTAAGCTGACCTTCGTCAACGACAGCCTGGCGCAGATTCTGGGGTACAGCCGCGACCAACTGACCTCACACTGGCTGCGTGATGTGCGCCGCCACATGCTGCGGGGGCCAATGCGCGAACTCGCCGAAGCCGGGCGGCGCATCTGCCACACGCAAGTTGCCAGCCAGTTGGACAATGTTGCGGTCAAGCGGCGCGACGGTACAACCCGTTACCTGCAAATTTCCATCGCGCTCATCACCGACCTGGATAACCGCCCAATCGGCTATCGCGGGGTGGTGCGCGATGTCACGCCACAGCATCAGGTGGAAGCCGCGCTCAACCAGCAGGTCGCTCTGATGGCGGTGCTGCGGCAGGTTGACGCCGAACTCAACCAGACGCTCGATGCCGAGTTGGTGCTGAAAGTGGCGCTGAACGCGGCGCTCGTACTCAGCCACGCCGACGCCGGGTACATCGCCCTCTTCGACGGCGATCAACTGCGAGTCGCGCGTGCCAGCGGCCCCTATCAGCAGAGACCAGTCAGTTGCGAAGGCGGCATCGTGGGGCGCGTGCTGCGCCGTCGCTGCCCCGAACTCGTGCAGGACGCACAGCGCGACGCCGATCCCAGATCGAGTTTGCCAGATACACAGGCACAGATGACACTCCCGCTGGCGCAGCACGACCGGCTGATCGGCGTGTTGAACCTGGAAACGATGGATGCAGACCGCTTTACAGCAGAGACGTTCGATTTCGTCAACCTGCTGACGACGCGCATCGCCGCCGCCGTCGCCAATGCGAATCTCTACCAGATTGCACAGCAGCGGCTCAAGGAACTGCGCGGCCTGTATGAGCAGGTGAGCGCGTTGGAGCAGCTCAAAACGGAGATGATCCGCGTCGCCACCCACGACATCCGCAGCCCGCTCGGCCTCATCAAAGGGTACATCGAGATTCTCCGCCTGGAACTCACCGACATGCTGCAAGAGGCGCAGGTCGGTTACGTGGACGCCATTGAACAATCGATCAAGCGCATCGAGCAGCTCACCACCGATGTGCTGTCGTTGGAGCGCATCGAAATGAAACGCGGCCAGCCGACCGAGCGGATCAATCTCATCCACGTGATCGAACACGCGGTCAGCGATCATCGCCATGCCAGCCGTCAGAAGGCACAGACGCTGTACACCGAACTGCCCGACGACACGCTGACGATCCTCGGCGACTCGATTGATCTGGTCGAAGCGGTCGGGAATCTGCTCAACAACGCCATCAAATACACGCCGGAAGGCGGGCGCGTTGAGGTGCGGCTGCGTCAGGTGCACAACCGCGCCCTGCTCGAAGTTGAGGACACCGGCTACGGCATCCCGGCGGACAAGCAGGCGAAAGTGTTCGAGGCGTTCTACCGCGTCAAAACGGACGAGACACGCCGGATCATGGGCACGGGGCTGGGGTTGTATCTGGTCAAGCGCATCGTGGAGCGGCACGGCGGGCGCGTGAACTTTAAGAGCGTGATCGGGCAGGGCAGCCGCTTTTGGATCGAGCTGCCGTTGGTGCACGCCGAAGCGCTGCCGCAAACATAGATCGGAGCGGGCAGCGTGCCTACGGATGATAACGGAAACACACAGCGGAGCGATCAGCCAGATCTTGATCTGATCGCGCGGGTGCAGCGGGCGCGGCTTGAGCACGACGCGGCGGCGCGCCCCTCGGCGGTGAGCGCCGTCTACTGGATCGAGGTCAAGCGCGGCGCTGAACACGGTGGCCCCGCCCCGACCGCGCGCGCGGGGCAGTGGGTGCTGCACACAACGGTTGCAGCGGTAGATGCGCTGTGGGCGCAGGTCAAAGCGGCTACAGAACGCGGGCAGCTGGGCTACAAAGCGAAAGTCTCGACGGCCTCACGCGGCGGCGCGAGCGCCCCCGACGACCGGATGATCTGCGTGCTGACCTACGACGCCGACGATGCAGCGGATACAGCGCGGGTGCGCGCCGTCCTCACCGAAATCGGCGCGGACGGCGCGTGGACTTACGCGCGCGTCCGCGGCTGAGATCCACCGCGTGCGCGTGCTTCAGGTTTCGGCGGTGGTGTCGCTGTCGTGTGAACCACTCAGGTAGCCGCTGAGCCACTTCAGCGCATCGACGGCGCTGTGCGGGCGCTGCTCGCCCGTCGTCAACTGCCGGTCAACGTCTTCGCCGCGCAGCAGCCGCCCGGCCTTCTTGCTGCGCGCATCGCCCATGGTCGCAATGATCTGGGCGAGTTCCTTGAGCGTGTTCGCCAGAATTTTCGTCTCGTCGGACGACAGATCCTGCGTGCGGGCGTCCATTTCGGCGCGAACCGTCGTCGCATCGAAGCTGCCTGTCCGGCGTGGCTGCGGGTCAAATGACTCGGAGAGCGCCTCAAGCACGGTGTAAGCGGTGCTCACATCCTCCGCGAATTCTGCCAGTGAGCGCTTGCCCAACATCTTGCGGAAGGCGATCACCGTCTGCAAGATGGTGCGCAGGTCGTCCAGGTCGCCGAGCGCTTTGTCCAGGCGCTGCAAGCGCCCCAACGACTGCGCGCGCACGAAGCCGCGCCACCAGCCCAGAAGGTTCTGTTTGGTCGTCTGGCTCCACGCCAACCGATCAAAGAGTTGGCGCACCCCCGCGACCAACAGCTCCTCATCTTCCATCTGTTCCAGGGCGGCGCTCAGCCGCCGGGCCGCCGCCCGCGCGATGAACTCTTCTTGCTGGGCCGCCGCCACTTCCAGCAGCTTCCACGCCGCCGCCGTCTCGATTTCGAGCGCCGGGTGCTGCTGCAACACCCGCGCCAACTGCTCCATCATCGGCAGCGCGCTGCTCGCCCAGTCCCGTCGATCCAGCAGCGCCAGATAGGTGTTCACCGCCCCCTGCTGATTGAGATCGCCCGCGCCGATCATCTGTGCGACCAGGGCCAGACTCCCGCTCACATCGCGCCCGCTGCTGGCCAGCGCCGCCGCGATCACAGCGAGGTACGTCCCGCGATCCGTCGCTTCCGCCAACTGCCGCACCAGCCGATGAAACAGGTCATCGTAGTCGTCGCGGAGCATGGCGGCCAGCAGCGTCTCCAGGGCAGGAATCGACAACCACTGCGCCCCGGTCAATAGCCACTCCTCAACCAGATTTTCCGGGTCGTATTCTTCCGGCAGGTTGGTGACTTTGCCGCTGGTGTACAGCGTCCAAATCTGATCGACGGCATCCACCGTGAACAATTCAGGGCGCTGCGCTTGTGCCGCTCTGCCCAGCGCGACCAGAAAGATCTCCGGGCCGTGTTTGTGCAGCAGTTCGCTGGGTTCGCCCGTATGATCGCTGAGCGCCGCGCCCAGGTTGTCCGGCAGCACCGCGATCAATGCCGCGTCATCCAGCAGATCTTCCAGCGCGATCTTGTTGCGCTTGGCCGCCAGCGTCACCAGCCCGCGCGCCAACTCCGGGTCTTGGCGGGCGCGTTCCTGCGCCGCGCGGATGCCGTTGTAGAGTGTGTCGCTGAGGCCATAGTTGGCCGGTTCGCGCGAAATTAGCCGCAGCCAACTGATCAGCGTGTCAGCATCGCTGTCGGTGATGGCCACTTGCAGCGATGCGAGCGCCGCCGCGTGCAGCCGCGCCAGCCAGGTTTCGGAGAAGCCTTGCGCCAACCGCGCGCGCACAAATGCATATACCCCGTCCGGCTCATGATCGAGCGCCTGCGTCAGTTCCTGACCGAGCGCTTCGTCGAGCGCAGGGTCGGCGTCCATCGCAGCGGCGACTGTCAGGATCGCGTCCGGCTCACGGGTCAGCAGCGCCGATTGCAGCAGCCGTTCGGCGTATAACTGCTTGAGTTCACCGTGCAGTGTATCGGCGCGCAGCACCTTGATCAGCTCGGCGTCGGAGATGTCTTCGTCGGCGGTGACACGGGCATCGAGCATGTGCCGTTCGGCGACGGCGGCCAGCTTCTCATCAAGCTCGGCTTGATCGATCTGTGCGGCGATCACATCCATCTCATTGATGGCGGCCAGCAGCGCGCCAATATCGCCCGCCCACAGCGCTTGCAACCGCTCGACATAAGGCGACGGCGGTATCTCAGTGGGGAAGGTCTGCGCTTCCCAATCAACGATCCAGCGCCGCGTCGAGGTGTGCTTATCCGTGAACGCGATTTGCGATTGCGTGGTGGCGCGTTCGTTGCGGTTCGTGGAAAACGTGAGATCGGCGCGCGTGCTGGCGGGCAGCAGGCTCATCAGCCCTTCCACCAACGCCAACCGTGCTCCGGCTTCTGCCGGGTAGTTATAGAGCATCAAGCCGCGTTCGTGCAGCGCGGCGCTCAGCAGCCGCCACACGCGCGTGATGTCGCCGCCCGCGTAGGTGGTGAGCAGCGTCTCGAATTGGGCGCGGCGCTCTGCGGGCGTCCACGCTGCCAGACGCGGCGGTTCCGGTGGCGCGATATGCTTCAGGTGCGTCGAATCGCCGTTCAGGCCGGGGTCGCCGAACAGCTCAAACAACGGCTGCAAATTCCCGGCGACGCTATCGAGTTCGGCGCGCGGCACCAGGATGTAGTCATAAAGCGGCTTGTTCGGGTCACCGTTGCGCAGGTAGGCGCAGGCCAGAATATACGCCCCCGCCGTACCCGCGAACAGGCCAAACGCCCGCGACGCCCGCGCCGTATCGGCAGACATCGGTTGTACCGACGTCAGCCCGCGCCAGCGCGCAGCATCTTGTGCGGTGAGATCCTGATCACTTTGGGCCAGCACCTTGAGATTGCCGGCGGTTTGATCGTTAGCCGTCGGCGGCCCATAAATGATCCGCTTGAAGGTCGTGGTCATTGCTCCACACGCCTTTCCCGAAAACGGCGTTCAGCGTAGCATAACAGATTGCGCTAAGGTTGCAAAGGTGAGGTCAGTCCGCACGACATGCGGCCCGTCCGTTAGCACCCTCAATAATAGGTTACACTTGCGTTGGTTGGGCGGTGCCTACGAACGGAGTTGGCGCAGAAACGTGAGGCTGTCCGGCTGGCGTTCCAGCAGAAATGTCACATAACCCACCAACACACGCTCGGCATCATCGTGCAAATCGGGCGGAATCTGCAGCGCACGCACCTGATCATAGTGGCTGCGCTGCAAGTGCCGCAGCAGCTTCAACGTCTGCATCGAGACGGGCACCAGGCCGGTTGGGCTGCGGTGGGCCGCTTGTGGGCGCACCGCGCCGCCAGCCCCATAACTGATAAACTGATCTTCCGGCTGGATCGCTTCGTGCGAGATCACACATTCGGTTAATTCAGGCCGGAACCCCGCGTGATCGAGCAGGTGCAGCTCATAATAGCGCAGCACCAAACGCGGGTCATCGGTTGCGCTGCTGAGCCGTGCGAACGTCGCATCCAACAGGTTGAACACCGCCGCTGCATGGCCGTCGTCGCTGCCCTCCTCAAGCACAAAGCGGTCAACGAGTTCGGCGGCATACCCCGCATACGCGCCGCGCTGCAAATCCTCGCGCAGCAGCAGATGCGGCGCGACCTGCTCCACCTGCACCGCAATCCCGAAATCACGCCCCCGGTGAATCAGCGCGTCGGCGCGGGTGAACAGCTCGACGTGGCCGGTTTTGGTGCTGGCGAGTTTGCGCGCCCCCTTCGCGATCACGCTGAGCTTGCCATGCCCAGGCGTGAGCACCGTGAGCAGCCGGTCGGCTTCGCCGAAATCGCGGCGCTTCAAGATCAGCAGCGGGGTGCGAAAAGCGCGCTCTGGGCGGGACACGCGGCGATCATCCATGAGACTCAATCGAATTAACGCAGTTCGGTGATTCAAAGGCGGCGTCAGATGCGGACTTGGCTGGCTAAACGCTATACGGAGAGTTGATCTGGGCCGAACGCCCCCGGCAGCAAATCTGCCAGCGAGCCAGCGAAGCGGCGGTTTTGCTGCATGTCGAAGGTGTAGACAAGCAGCGCCGGGCAAAATTCGGAGAGCATCTGCCGGCAGATGCCGCATGGCAGTGCGCCGTTCGACGTGACAACGACCAGCCGCTCAAAGCGGCGCTGCCCCTCGCTCACCGCCTTGACGAGCGCCACCCGCTCGGCACAGATGCCCGCCGGGTACGAAGCATTTTCGATGTTGCAGCCAGCATACACTGTACCATCAGCGGCTTGCAGCGCCGCCCCAACTGCATATTTGGAATAGGGGATGTGGGCGTGCTGCACCGCGCCAAGCGCAGCGGCCAACAACACTTCCTGCTGAGATTCGGTCACGACTGCAATGCTTTCGTTTGTCAACCTCTCGTTGCTAATTATACCAAGTTTGTCTCACTTTTTCATTAAGGCGCTCGCAGGGAGCCGGGGCCGGGGGATGCGGGCCAAACGGCCAGCCGATCCATTCGCCCCCATTGCCGAATGCGCCCTTTGTCTGGTGGCATTGGTGCCCTACTCCTGGGGTGATGTATCATGCCGACAGTGCTTGATGTTTCACACTCAGGAGGCGATCTCATGGCGGAATTCTGGCGGCAGGTGCGGCCCATCCTGGCCCTGCCGGTACTGGTCACAATCGTGATCCCGGCGGCGCTGCTGCTTCTCACGCGCCGCACCCGTTTCGGTGGGCGCAGGCCGAGTCTGTCCCAGCCGACCCCGACCCTCGCTGGCCTCATGTTGATCGGCGTGGGGCTGACGCTCGTCGTGCGGACGGTGGGGCTGTTCGTGCGCTTCGGCCAGGGGACGCTGGCCCCCTGGGATCCGCCGCGCCGGTTGGTGGTGCGCGGCATCTACCGCCACGTGCGCAACCCGATGATCAGCGGCGTGGTGTGCATCCTGTTCGGCGCGAGCGCCCTGCTGCGTGCGCCCGCGCTGCTGCTGTGGGCGCTGCTGTTCTTCACCGGGAACAGCATCTACCTGCCGCGCTTCGAGGAACGGCACCTGCTGGACCGCTTCGGTGACGATTACGCCGCCTACCGCGCCAATGTGCCGCGCTGGCTGCCCCGCCGCCGCCCCTGGCAGCCGCCGGACGAAAATTCACAGGAACGCTAGGTTCGCTGCGGCTAATACCCGGTATAATCACAGTGACGACCGATCAGCCACACGAAGCGAAAGCCATGCGCCGATTTATTTGCCCTAACCGCCCCACCCGACCGCCCATCGTCCTGCCGCTGCTGATCCTGATCACCGTTGGCGGCCTGGCCCTGAGCGCCCGCGCCCAACCCGATGTCAACCTGACGATCTTCTACGACGAAGACAATTTGACCATCTACATCCCGCCCGGCCCGGAACTCGTCTCGCTCGTCGGGCTGACGTTCGATGTCACCACGGGCGGCCAATCGTTCATCTACCCGCTGGCGAGC
>JAADYY010000414.1 GCA_010092805.1 Chloroflexota bacterium
CGTGATCCTATCGATATTCGCGGCGGCGATCCTCGGCGGCCTGACGAGCTTCACGGGCACCATCCTCGGCGCGTACATCGTCAGCCTCTCCGAAAACACGGGGATGCTGCTGCTCAACTTCTACACCGGGCTGGATTTCAGCTTCAAGCCCGCGATTGCCTTCCTGATCATCGTGCTGGTGTTGCTGCTGCGCCCGCAAGGGCTGAGCGGGATCACGCTGCGCCGTTTGCGGTTAGAACGCTGAGGCCCCGCGCCGACGATGAGTATTGATCTGCTGGCGACCGGGATCGCGCTGCTGACATTTTTCGGCATCTCCGCATTGATGGCGCTGAGCCTGAATCTCGAATACGGCGTCGCCGGGATCCCGAATTTCGGCAAAGCGTTGTTCGTCTCAATTGGGGCGTATACCGCCGGGGTGACGTACACGCGGCTGCTGCCGCTGCTGGCCGGGCAGGAGGTCATCGACCCATGCGGGCGCACCCTGGCCGACGCCTTACAACTTCGCTCTGACATCATGTTCACCGACCCGACCGCCGGCTGGCTCAATTTTGCGATCACACTGCTGATCGCTGGGCTGATCGGTGGGGCGGTCGGGTATGGGCTGTCGTATATCACACTGCGCCTGAAAGAAGAATGGTTTCTGGCGCTGGTGCTGCTCGTCTCTGGCGAGATCATCCGCATTGTGGTGCGCGGCTACGACCCGATCATCTGCGCGCACAACGGCCTCTCCGGGATCGCGCAGCCGTTTGTGGCGGTCGGCGATACCCAGACCGCCTCGATTCTGTTCGCGGCCTTGACGGTCGGGTTCGCGCTGATCGCGTTCGTCTACGCGGAGCGCTTGATCCGCAGCCCCTATGGTCGGCTGCTGCGCGCCATCCGCGAGAATGAACACGTCAGCCAGAGCCTGGGTAAGCAGGTCGCCCGGATTCGCGCCCAGGTGATGTTCATCGGCTCGTTCATGGCGGCGGTGGCGGGGGTGCTGTTCGCGCTCAATATCGGCTTTGTCAACACCAACGATTATGTGGTTACGCTGACGTTGGATGTGTGGGTGATGGTTGTGTTGGGCGGCGCGGGCAACATGCGCGGGGCACTGCTCGGCGCGGCAGTGATCACCATCCTGGATCGGGTGACAGCGATTGTGGCGATCCAGCTCAACATGGCCGGGTCGCAGTGGGAGTTCAACTACTTCCGCTTCATCCTGTTCGGGCTGCTGCTGCTGTTGATGCTGCGCTTCCGCCCGCAGGGGATTCTGCCGGAGCGGCGTGATACCACGTCGGTGCCGTTGGTGTTCGCAGAAGAAACCGCCGACCGGGGCGCTGGTGCCGAACAACCGAGCGGCGACTGATAGGGCATGAGGCAGATCTGATGCTGCACATTGACGACGTTCACAAACAATACGGCGGGCTGCTGGCGCTCAGCGGCGCATCGCTGGAAGTTGGGGCGGGCAAACTCATCGGCTTGATCGGCCCCAACGGCAGCGGCAAGAGCACGCTGATCAACGTCATCAGCGGGGTCACGCCGTTGACGAGTGGGCGCGTGACCTTCGACGGCCACGACATCACCAACCACACCGCGGACGCCGTTTTCCGGCACGGCCTCATCCGCAGCTACCAGGATCCGTCGGTGTTTTTCGAGATGAACGTGCTCGACAACGCGACGCTGCCGATACGTGCGCAAATCGGCGAGAACCCGCTGCTGGCCCCGCTGCGACGGTTGTGGCGGCGGCAGGAAGAAACCAACGCTCACGCCTCGCTTGATGTGCTCAAATCGTTGCAGCTTGCCCGGCACTGCGCCAACCTCGCCTCGGATCTCTCCGGCGGGCAGATGAAGCTGCTCGAACTGGCGCGCACGCTGCAAGGCGCTCCCAAAATGATGCTCCTCGACGAGCCGACCGCCGGAGTCGCGCCGCCGCTGGCCTACCAGATCTTCGAGGCGATCCGGCGGCTGCGCGACGAACACGGCATCACCTTCCTCATCATCGAGCATCGGCTGGATATGCTCTTCGATTTCGTGGATGAGTTGTACGTCATGCACATGGGCGCGATCATCGCGCACGGCAGCGCCGACGACATCGCGGCCAACCCCACCGTCCGCGATGTCTATCTCGGCTACTGATCGCGCCGGAGACACCCATGCTTCAGATTAACGGGCTGCACGCGGGCTACGGCAAACTCGAAATTCTGCACGGCATCGATCTCACGGTGTCAGCGGATACATTCACAACCATCCTCGGCCCCAACGGCAGCGGCAAGAGCACGCTGCTCAAAAGCATCTTCGGCCTCTGCCAGATTTTCAGCGGTGCGATCACGATCAACGCTGCCACGATTTCTGGCTTGCCCACCGAGCTGATCGGGCGGCACGGCATCGCGTATGTGCCGCAGCGGCTGAACATCTTCACCGCGCTGACGGTACAGGAAAATCTGGCGATTGCGCTGCGCAACGTCCCCACTGGAGATCGCAAAAGCCGCCGGGACGCCGCTTACGCCCGCTTTCCGGTGCTCGCCAAGCGCTTGCAGCAGCGCGCCGGGCAGCTCAGCGGCGGCGAACGGCAGATGCTGGCCGTAGCGATTGGCTGGCTGGCCGGGCCACAGTTGATGCTCCTCGACGAGCCGACGGCGGGCCTCTCGCCGCTGCTGACACAAGAACTCTTCAAGACGCTGACGGCACTGCACCAGGACGGTATGGCGCTGCTGGTCGTGGAGCAGAACGCCCGCACCGCCCTCACCTGGAGCCGCGCTACGGTCATCCTGCGCGAGGGGCAGATCGCCTATGCAGGCGATAGTGAATCGCTGCGCACCGACGACGCCCGCCTCACCGAATATCTCGGCGCGGGACTCAGCAGCAGCGCCGTCACGCGCTCAGAATCAGATCGGTCAGGTTGACGCCCGGCGTGATCATCGGCGCGATGCCACCACTGGCTGAGGTCATCAGCAGCGTGATCCCCGGCCCGTAACCTGCGCGTGGGCTGTCCCCCTGCGCGATCACGCCGATGCCGACCGCGTTGCGCAGATAGCCATGATTCCAACTGCTGTCGTAATCCGCCAGCGCCACCACATCGCCCAGCCGCAGTTGATCGAGCTTGGCGTCTTGCAGCGCCGCCCGATCCGCCGTTTGGATGTGGATCGAGCCGCCTTCGCTGGTCAGCCCGGCCCCCGCGCCCAGCAGATGCGCCGGGACGCTGCCGACCACAGGCACGCTCAGCTTGCCCGCGTCGTTGGTGGTGATTTCCAGCGCGTCGATCAGTTCCGGTGAGCAGCTTTTCAGCATCACGTCTGGGTGATCGTCGAATTCCAGCCCCACGCCCTTCGCACGGATGACGATCTTGTCGCCGATGGCGAGCTGTTCGCGGATGTCCTGCTCAAAGTGAATGATCACGTGCTCGGAGAAGCGGCCCGATTTACCTGTGACGACGCCGCGCGCCCGCTGTGCGTTGCCCGTCATCACCATCACCGGGTTGCCGACACACGCCAGCGTATTGAGGCCGCGATTGCCGTTGGCGTCCTCGACTTTCACGCTCACACTGGGGTGTACGCAGTCCGCCAGCCAACCGTAGGCCGAATCGCCGACCGAGACGTTGTAGACGATGCTGCCATACGCGGGGAGCAGAAACGGCTGCCCCTCCGCACTGAAGGCGTAGGGCATGGCGGGCAGCGGCGGCATCTGCGGCGGCGCGATACTCCCCTGCACCGAGACACTCACGAGCCGGTCAGCGTTTGATTGCACAGCCATCGTCGGTCACCCCCGAATCTGCAAGTAGTTGGCGATATTGGCGGTCGGGTCGATCACCCACTCGATGCACGGTTCGGCGCAGGTCATCAGCGTGAGGATGCCCGGCCCATGCCCCGTCATGATCGAGTCGCCGTGAATGCACAGCCCAATCGTCACCGCGCCGGGTTTGTAGCCGCGCCCGTAGCGGTGATCGGCGTTGTTGATCACCACCAGATCGCCCAGCTTCATCTGATCGATGCCGAGGTCGGCCATCAGCGCGCGGTCGCCAGACATCAAGTCCTGATCGACGAAATCCGGGTTGAGTTCGGCCCCCGACCCCATGATCTGGATGGGCAGTTCCATCGTCACGCGCACACGGATCGTGCGCTCGTCCACCGCTTCGATGGGCAGGCTTTCGATCAACTGCGGGCTGCACTTCTTCAGCATGATGTGCGGATAATCGGTCAGTTGCAAGCCCTGGCCGATGGTGCGGATCTGCACCGCGTCGCCCACGTTGATCAGTTCGGCCACATCCGGCGGAAAATCGACCAGCAGGCGCGCATGTTCACCCGTGACGATGCCTTCGCTGCCGCGCGCCAAACCACTCATGATCACGGCGCGGTTGCCCATGCAGGTGAGGTAATGCATGGCATAATCGGCGTCAAGGTTGGGGTGGGCAATCGACGCGCCCGGCTCCAGATGATCGGCGGCCCAGCCGAACGCCGGATCACCGACGCGCGCATTGTAGATCATCCCAGACATGCCCGGCAGAATCCGCGCCCTGCCGCCCGCTTCGGGAATATAGCCGCGCACCGTCGGTTGGCTCACATAGCCGACCACCGCCATTTCGACCAACTGCCCGCGATTGGTCTTCAAGTCCATCGCTCTCCCCCGCTGCTCTGTTATGTCCTCGAATCGAACATTACAGAACATAACATTGCTGCGCGCAAAACACCATGAGTCCATTTGGTGGCGTGGCGGCGTGGCGGTGGCCGTAAGCCGGATCAGGCTTCCTGCTGCGCCCGCAGGATCGCGCGGGTTTCCATGAGGATTTTGCCGAGCATGTTCTTGCCCGTGCCGTCCGCGCCGATGCCCCAGTAGCGGTCGCCCGGCGCATTTTCGACGATCTCTGCCTCACCCGTCGCCAGCAGAATGTCACGCAGATCGGCATGTGTCTCGAATTTCTTCAGGACGGCTTGCCGCATGATGTCATTCTTGACTGCCTCCCAATCCGAGCGCAGCGGGCGGCTGCGATCCCGGCCAAGCGTGGCGGCCTCCTTCGGCGTGGCCGCGCGGCGCACATCCTCCATATCCTGCGGAGAGTGGCTGAACTTCATCGCTTGAAAATAATGCTCGCTGGTTTTGTAATACACCCCATCGATCTCGATGCCGTGCCGGGAAAAGTTCGAAAACACCCCGTAGGGTACTGCGCGCGTGCTGTAGAAATAGATAGTCATCGCCAAGCCTTCCAAATCACATTTCCTAAGCCGATTATATCCGCCAAGATCCACTTTGAACCGGCAAAAGATGCGGGGGATCAGCGGTTTGGCATCGCCCGCGCCGACCTGCTATGATCCCGCCGTCAAAGATTACGATCAACGGAAGAAAGCGATAGACAACCGATGGGTGAACACTACCGGCAGCTTGTCGAGCACCTCAACGAAATTTACCATATCAACCGCGCCACCTCGCTGCTGCGCTGGGATCAGCAGGTGAGTATGCCGCCGGGCGGCGCACACGCCCGCGCTGGCGTGATCGCGACGCTTTCGCGGCTGGAGCATGAACGCTTTACCAGCCCACAAACCGCCGATCTGCTGGCGGCGGCACAGGCGGAACTCAACGGCGCGGCCTACGACTCAGATGAGGCGAGTATGCTGCGCGTCGTGGGGCAGGATTACGACCGCGCCACCCGCTTGCCCGCTGAGCTGGTCGCCGACTACGCCGAAGCGACCGCCTCTGCCCACAAGATCTGGACGCACGCCCGGCAAACCAACGATTTCGCCGCCTTCGAGCCAGCCCTCGAACGCATCGTCGATCTGGCGCTGCGCCGCGCCGATCAGTGGGGCTACACCGATCATCCGTATGACGCGCTGATGCAGCAGTACGAGCGCGGCATGACCACCGCCCGCGTCCGGGAGCTGTTCGACGGGCACAAACCGCAGCTTGTCGCGCTCATCGCCGCCATCAAGGACAGCGGCGTCACCGTCAGCGATGCCATTCTGCGGCAGCGCTTCCCCATCGACCAGCAGAACACCGTCGCCCTGAAGATCGTCGAGGCGTTTGGCTACGACTTCAAGCGTGGGCGGCAGGACGTAGCCGTGCATCCGTTTGCGATGCGCTTCTCACGCGGCGATGCACGCATCACCACCCGCTTCACCGAGGATTATCTGCCGCCGGCGCTGTTCGGGACGTTCCACGAAGGCGGCCACGCGATGTACGAGCAGGGCATCAGCGAAACCATCGATGGCACCATGATCGGCTGCGGCGCATCGCTGGGGATGCACGAGTCGCAGTCGCGGCTGTGGGAGAATCTGGTGGGCCGCAGCCGGGGGTTCTGGGGCTGGGCGCTGCCACAGTTGCAAGCCGCCTTCCCTGATCAGCTTGGCTCGGTCGATCTGGAGACATTCTACCGCGCGATCAACGCGGTGCAGCCGTCGTACATCCGCGTGGAGGCCGATGAAGCCACCTACAACCTGCACATCATGCTGCGCTTCGAGCTGGAAAGCGATCTGGTGGCCGGCAAGCTCAAGGTCGCCGATTTGCCGCGCGAATGGAACGCGCGCTTTGAGGCTTACTTCGGGATGACGCCGCCCACCGATACCGTCGGCGTGCTGCAAGATGTCCACTGGTCCAGCGGGCTGATCGGCTACTTCCCGACCTATGCGCTGGGGAACCTGCTGTCGGTGCAGTTCTACAACGAAGCGATCAAGGCGCACCCAACGATCCCCGCCGAGATCGCGGCGGGCAAATTCGATACACTTCTCAACTGGCTGTGCGTCCACATTTACCAGCACGGGCGCAAATTCACCGCCCAGGAACTCACCGAACGCATCACCGGCGGCGCAATCCGCTCAGAGGATTACATTCAGTATCTGCAAACCAAATTCGGCGATCTGTACAACCTCTAATCGCGGCGGCGGGGCGGGCGGGAGTCAGCCTGATCCGCCGGATGTTGTCACGGTTGTGTTCTTGGCGTGTGGATGCTGCCGAATCCGCGCAATGAACTCGCCAATATGCGGGGCGCGCTCCGGCCCGCCGAGCGCCCCCACCAGCCGTTCGAGCGCCTCGCGCAGCGTGTCGAGCGCGTACGGCGAGTTGGGCGGCACGGTATCGAACACGGTGATGAGCGTATCCGCCGCCTCGTCGGTTTTGCCGAGCGCCAACTGCGCCGTCAGCAAATCCGCGTAGCCCCAGTAATTATCGACCTGCGCCAGCGCTTCGGCGCGCGCCAACCGCTCCACCCGGCGGTAAGCGTCGATCATCGCGTCGCGGTCGCCCACCTTCAGCAGCGCCAGATTGCTGAACGGGTACGACGAATGCGGCGTGACTTCCGCCGCCGCTTCATACGCGCGGATGGCTTCGTCGATTTGCCCGCGCCGCCGATACAGGCTGCCCAGCGACCCCCACCACGACTCGTCGTCGTCGTCGACCAGCTTGGGCGAGATCTCCAGCGCTTCCAGCAGCTTGGACTCGGCGCGGTTGAGCATCTTGTCGCGGTCGTGGCTGGGTTTCATTTGCTCGCCTTTGCGCCGATACACATAGCCGAGCGCCGCCAGCGCCGGCGCAAAACTGGGGTCTATGCGGAGTGCTTCCAGCAAATGATGCTCGGCGTCATCGAGCTGACCACTCTGGACATGGATATACCCGATGCGATAGTGGATCACCGGGTTTTCGGTGTTCATTTGCAGCGCCCGCTGATACGTATCGAGCGCCCCATTGAAATCCTGCGCCCGATACTGGCGTTCGCCCAACGGCAGCAGCGACAGCGCCAACGTCGCCTGCGCCGATTCGCGGCGCTGTTGTTCGGCGCTGGCCTGCAACTGATTCTTGAGATCCTCGACTTCGTCCTGCTTGGCGCGCATCTCCGCCTCGATGCGTTCACGCGATTGAGTCAGCGCGTTTTGTGCCGAAAGCAGCCGCGTGAACCCCAGGACTGTCTCTTATACACATCT
>JAADYY010000415.1 GCA_010092805.1 Chloroflexota bacterium
CCGCGCGGCGTCAGCCGAACGATGTTATCCACAATCTCGATCTGGTTGGCGGCGCGCAGGCGCACCAACACCCGACCCATTTTCCCCCGTGACCAACGGAAGTGCTCGTACAGCCGGTCGGCGTTGAGTTCGTCGGTCTCGACGGCGGTGTACTGATGGTTGTAGATGTGCGCCAACACCACCTGATCGTTGAAGCGGCGGCGCTGATCGGCGCGGCGAGCGATTGTTGAGATCAGGCCGTAATTGGGCGAGAGCATCCACGCCAGCAGAAATAAGCAGAACATCATCAGCACCATCGAGGCGGAGATCGATGAGTCCCACTGCTCGATCAGACTCAGGCCAAATGCCCGGTTCAGGAACGCGATCACATCGCTGACTTGGAGGATGCCCAGGAAGTCCCCACGCGCCAGATCATAACCGAAGACCGCGCCAGCGCTGCCGATGATCGCACTCAGCACGAGCATGATCGACAGCCGCCCGCGCAGGATCAGGGCCGTCGCCAGCGGGATGATGAACAGCGCGGTCAGCAGGGGGGATCTCGAGACGATGGCGGTGGCGATAGCGGCGAGACCGACCAGGATCACCAGCGTGAAGGGAACAAAAGGACGACGTAAACCGACTGCTTCGGCCAGCGTCGCGTCGATGGATGTCAATCGCAAGTCGCTGTAGAACAGCGCCACCAAGACGAGTGCGATCAGCGCCACAATGATCCCCGGCGGCCAACCCGCATGGGCACCGACCGCAGCGATGACAGCCCCCAGGATCACCAGCGCCGAGATGCGATCTGTGAGCAGGTAGGCGGCGGCGGGCGGGATAATGAAGAAGGCGATCACGAGGATCGAGCCGACCGCATCAAACGCGCCGACGGCCACCAAACTCACCAGCACCATCAAGGCGTAATGCATCATGCTGGGGCGGAAGCCCAGCGCTTGCGCCAGCGCCGCGTCGAACGACGTGAGCTTGAGTTCTTTGTAGAACAGCGTCACAAAGCCCATCGTCAGCAGCGCCAGCACCGCCGTTACCGTGATCGAGCGGGGCCAGAAGACCAACGCCGGCTCATCGGTGAGCAGCCCGGCTTGCCACGCCTGCCCCGGCGCGTAGGTGCCGCAGTTGGTGCAAATCTCGCGGAACGCCGCACCGTCATCACGGGGGCTGATGCCCAGATCACGGCAGTTGATGCACTGGCGCGTGATCGTGGCGCGCTCGTCCTCCGGCGTGATCGTCACTGTCTGGCAGTTCTCGATGCAGTGGCTGTTGGTGTTCGCCCAGGCAATGCCGATCTCGCCGACCATCACCGCGTCTTCATCGAGGTGAACATCGTCCACGAAGCGCGAGATCAAAATGATGGCGATGGCGAACAGCAGCGGGAACGCCAGGCCCAACGCCGCATCCTGGCGCACCAACCCGGAACGGTGGATCAGTTCGGTGAGTATAACCGTCGCCACCCCCGCCGCCGCCGCCCCGATGATCAACCAGGGCGAAGACGTATCCGGCTCCCGACCCAGGAGCGCCGTCACAATCATGAACGCGACCACGATCCCCAGCAGCACCGTATGGCTGATGGCATCGCTGGTGAGCGCCAGCCCGCGCAGCAGCAGAAAAGACCCCAGCAGTGCGCCCGCCACCGCGATGAGCGCGCCGACGATGGTGGCGGTCGTTTGCGGGTCGCGCAGGAATGCGTTGATCGCTTCGCGGTCGAAGAAGTTCAGCAAAAAGTCAATCACGATGGTTTCGACGCCGTACATTAGACCACTCCTTGTGTTTCGATGCGGTCCATACGGTGCAGATGAGTCAACTGCTGCTCCAGCTTGGCGACTGCCATCGGCGGCAGCAGATCGTGAATGGCCTTTTGGCGATCTTCTGCGATCAGGGGTAGGTCGAGCGCGTCGCTGTACTCGCGGTAGATCTCCCACAACTGCTGATTACGCGCGTCCGCCGCTGCTAGGCGGGCACCTTCAGCGGTGAGCACCCATCCGGCCCCGTAGCGAGTCACAGCGCCGTGCTTTTCAAGCTGGCTCAGGCCGAGTTCGCCTGTGGTGCCACGAATGCCGACGAGAAATGTCTCCGGGATCGGGTAGTAGGTGTCGCCATGCGACTGCGCGTAGCGATAAGCGTCGCGCAGAACCGTCTGCGCCGCAAAGCGCCGCCGATCTCTGCGCCGCCGCCGCAGCGTCCACACCAACCCGCGACCGGGCGCAAATGCAATCGCCAGTGCGACGCCGGCGAACGCCACCACGATGATCATCGGGCCGGGGGGAACGTCCGCATCCACCGCGCTGAGGATCGCCCCGGTGCCGCCCGCAAACGCCCCGAGTACGCCAGCGAGAATCACCATTTGGTCGAGCTTGTGCGTCCATTGGCGCGCGGCGATGCCCGGCGCGATCAACATACCGACCATCAGGATCACGCCCGCGAGCTGCAAGCCTAACACAATCGCCACCACGATCAGCGTCGAGAGCAGCCCGCCGATCAGCCCGACGCGGAAACCGTTGGCCCCCGCAAATTCCGGGTCAAAGGTGATCAGCTTGAATTCTTTCCAGAACAGCCCGACGATCACGAACGCGACCAGCCCCACCGTCGTGATCAACTGCACATCGCTTTCGACGATGGCGGCGGCCTGCCCGAAGATGAACATATCCAGCCCGGCCTGGCTGGCGTCTGGCAGGCCCTGAATGTAGGCCAGCAGCGCGATGCCCGCAGCGAACCACGCCGCCAACACGATACCCATCGCCGTGTCCTGCTTGATGCGTGTGGTGCGCAGCACGCTCTGGATGAACTGCACCCCGACCCAACTGGCGATCCCCGCGCCGATCAGCAGGACGCTGAGGTCGCGGCCCGCGATCAGGAAGGCAATCGCGACTCCCGGCAGGGCTGCGTGCGAGAGCGCGTCGCCCATCAGGCTTTCCTGGCGCAGCACCGCGAAACAGCCCAGCACGCCGCTCACGACGCCGAGAATCGCGCCGCCGAGCGCCACAGTGCGCAGTGTGTAATCGTAGTCCACCTCCAGCACGACCTGGCTGAAGGGGATGAAGAGCACGCCCAGGGCAGTGATCACGCCGATCAGCAGCCAAACACGGCGATCTGCTTCTGATAATGACAATGGACTTCGCAATTGATTCATCGCATTCCTCGTGTGTTGCTTGGGCCAGTGATCGGCTCGCAGCGGTGAATGGTCATCACTGGGCGGCGACCGGCTGACCACCGTTCAGGAACGAAACACGCCCGCCATAAGTCTTGCGCAGGTTCTCCGGCGTGTAGGTGGTGGGCGTTGGCCCGCTGGCGATCACCTCGACGTTGAGCAGCGTCACCCAATCGAAGTAATCTGGCACCGTTTGTAGATCATGGTGGACGACGAGTACGGTTTTGCCGCGCCCGCGCAGCTCTCGCAGAATCGCGATGATCGCCCGCTCAGTGACCGCATCCACCGCCGCGAACGGCTCATCCATGAAGTAGATCTGCGCGTCTTGTACCAGCGCACGTGCCAGAAACGTCCGCTGCTGCTGACCACCGGAAAGCTGGCTGATCTGCCGTGCGGCGAAATCGGCCATGCCCACTTGATCGAGGGCGTGCAGCGCCAATTCGCGCTCTCTGCGGCCCGGACGCCGAAACCAACCGAGCTTGCCGTACAAACCCATTGTCACCACATCGAGCACTGAGGTGGGGAAATCCCAATCGACGCTGCCGCGCTGCGGCACATAGCCCACCAGCGCACGCGCCTGCTCGTATGGTTTGTTGTAGAACAGCGCCGTGCCCGCCGAGCGCGGGATGAG
>JAADYY010000416.1 GCA_010092805.1 Chloroflexota bacterium
ACGCCTTTCGCCTTCAGCGCCTCAACATCGGCTTTGATGTCGTTGGTCTGGAACAACAGCCCTGGCGCTTTGCCGACCAGCGCGGCCCGTTCCTCTGTGGTGATCGGCTCGACGCCCCAATCGGTCGCTTGCAGGATGATCTCAACATCTGGTTGATCTTTCGGCCCAACGGTGAGCCAGCGCTGGTTTTCGCTGCCCGGCATGGGGTCGTCTGAGCGCTTCTCCAAACCGAGGGTATCGACATAAAACTTCAGCGCTTCGTCCTGATCGTTCACGAGGACCGAGACATGGGTGACTTTGGTGATCATCGTGGAGTATCCTTTGCGGGTATGGATATTGGGTTGCAATCGGCGAAATTGACCCCTTCAGTATATGAACAAATGTTCGTGTTGTCAAGCGCCCAAAGTAATTTGATTTGAAATTTGATTTGCATGGGAACCAATCCGGGCACTCCGGCGTCTTAGAGGCAGATGAAGTCCCTGGGCGTTGATCGCGCAGGGTGATCTTTGGAGGAGTGCCCAAATGAAACGTTTGTTGCCCATTGCATTGCTCGCGTTACTGTTGATTCCCGGCCTGGTGATTTTCATCGGCGGGGCCGCCCATGAAGCCGAGGCGCAGGACAACTGCCCGCAGCCGCTGGTGACGCCGTGCCCTGCCGGGGTCGTGTGCCCGCAGCCGCCCATCGTCATTTGCCCGCCACCGACCCAGCCGCCGCTGCGTGGGGTCTTCACCAACCCGGATTGGCTGCGCATCGACTATCACCGCGTCAACGTGCAGATCGAAAACCAGATCGCGCGGACGGAAGTCAACATGCAGTTTGTCAACGAGGGCGACGGCCTGGCCGAAGGCACCTTTGTCTTCCCGCTGCCGCAAGGCGCTGCCGTTGACCAGTTGACGATGTATATCAACGGCGTCCCCATCGAAGCGCGCATTCTGGAAGCCGGCGAAGCGCGCGGCATCTACAACGAGATCGTGCGGCAGTACCGCGACCCGGCGCTGCTTGAATATGTCGGCACCCAGGCGATCCAGGCGAACGTCTTCCCGATTCCACCGGGCGAGAATCGCCGCATCGAGCTGGCCTACACCCAGGTGCTCGACGTGGACAACGGCCTGATTCAGTATATCTATCCGATGGATGTCACCCAGTTGACCACGCGCCGCCCCATTGAAGATGCCATCATCACCGTCAATGTGATCAGCAACGACCCGGTCAGTACCATCTACTCACCCAGCCACGACATCGCCATCAGCCGCGAGGGTGAGGATCGCTTCCGCGTCGGCTTCGAGCGCAGTTTCTACCGCCCCGAACAGGATTTCAGCCTGTTCTACGGCATCGCCAGCGACACGATCAACGTCAATTTGCTGACCTACCGCGAAAGCGCCACCGACGACGGCTTCTTCATGCTGTTGGTGCAGCCGCCGTTGACCCCGCCGGAAGACCAGATCATCCCGCGTGACATTATCGTTGTGCTCGATCAATCGGGCAGTATGAGCGGCCCCAAATGGGATCAAGCGCGTGAGGCCGCGTCGTATGTGCTGGATCGGCTCAACCCGCGTGACCGCTTCAATGTGGTGCTGTTCAGCACGGGTTGGCGCGTCTTCAGCAATAACATGGAGGATCGCGATCTGGCACCGCAGGCCGTTGATTGGATCAACGGGCAGTTTGCCGAAGGCGGCACCGACATCAACGGCGCGCTGACCACCGCCATGCAAATCGCTGATGCGGAGCGCCCAACGACGATCCTCTTTTTGACCGACGGCCTCGCCACCGAAGGTGTCACCGAAACTGACGGAATTCTCAGGAATATCGCGGAGGTGGCGCGCCCCAACGCCCGCATCTTCACGTTTGGCGTGGGCGATGATGTGGACACCTTCCTGCTCGATGCGCTGGTGCGCGACTATCGCGGCACGGGATCGTATGTGCGCCCCAACGAGCGCATCGACGAAGAGGTCGAGAGCCTGTTCAGCAAGATCAGCGCGCCGGTGCTGGCCGATGTCGTCCTCGATTTTGGCGATGTCGCGGTCGACTCGCTGTATCCGCAGCAGCCGCTACCGGATCTGTTCGCCGGGACGCAGCTCACGATTGTGGGCCGCTACCGCTTCGGTGACGACGTGAACATCACCCTGAGCGGCAATGTCGACGGCGAGGCGGTGAACTTCATTTATGATGACATGAACTTCCGCGAGGTGGCGGGCGGCGAGGCGTTCATCGCACGGCTGTGGGCCACCCGCCGCATTGGCGAACTGCTCAACCAGATCCGTCTCAGTGGCGAAACCGACGAACTCGTCGACAGCGTCATCAGCCTCAGCTTGCGCTACGGCATCATCACGCCGTACACCAGTTTCCTGATCGAAGAGGACGACATTCTCTCGCAAACTGCGCGCGAACGTGCCGAAGATGAGCTGGCGGCCATTGGTGGGGAGCTGGCCGAAGCCCAGAGCGGCGCGCGGGCGGTGGATGCAGCGGATGCCTTCGCCGGGTTGTCCGCAGCGGATGCACCGCTTCAGATGACGATGGCACCAGCGCTCGCCTTTGGGCCGCCCACCCCCGCGCCGACCGCGTCGCTGCCAGCCGGGCGGCCCGGCAGCCCACCCGGCGCAAGCAACATGCAGCCCGAAGCCACACAGCCGCCTGTGCCACCAGCCGCGCCGCCGCAGTCAGCGCAGAACCCGATCCAGACGGTGGGCGATAAGACCTTCATCCTACAAAATGATGTGTGGACGGATACGACCTTCGAGCCAGACACGATGACCACCACCGAAGTTGTCTTCCTCAGCGACGCCTACTTCGAGCTGCTCGCGGACATCCCGCAATTGAGCGAATACTTCGCCATCGGCGACCGCGTGATCGTCGTTTATGAAGGGACGGCCTACGAGGTCGTCACCGAGTAGCACCAGCAAAATTGAGCTGAAGATCCGCCGGGGCGTGGCTGTGCTGCGCCCCGGTTTTTGCGCCCAGCCCCGCTACAGTTCCAGCCGATACCCCGCCGCGACAACGATGGCGGTCACCAGACCATAGACCATTTCCTGCGCGCCAATGATGCTGACTTTGCGCGGCTGGCGATAGCGCGACAGGCCGATCAGCGCGCGGGCCAGCAGCACCCCAAACGGAAGCACGGCCAGCCAGGGCGTGATCGCCGTGAGCGCCAGGCCCGCCACGAGGATCAGCGCCGCAGCATGGATGATCCACACGGGTTGCGGGGCCACCGTCGCGCCACGTTCCAGGCGCAGCCGTGAGCGCACATACAGTATCGCTGTGATTGCCCGCAGCGCCAGAATCACCCAGAGCGGGAGCGCCGCCAGCACGTCCCAGCCGCCGAGCACAGCGATAGCGGGCGCGATCATCGCCAGGGCCAGCGCCCCACAGATTTCGGGGATGAGGTGGCGGCTCTGGTTGCGCGCATCGTAATAAAGCTGCACAGCGGCAAATGGCACGGCCAGCAGCACCGGCAGCAGAAATGTCGGCGGCACCGAAGCGATCAGGATCAGCGTGGGGATCAACGCGAGCAAGCCATAGCCCATGGCGAAGCGCTCCGCCCAGATCGCGCGCGGCGGGCGGCGGCCTTTGCGCCGATCTTTCACGGCGACTTTGAGCGGCTGATGGATCAAGAAGATGCCGAACGCGCCCGCAGCCAGCAGCAGCCCCGCCCCTGAACCAGCCACGAGCAACCCTAGAATGATCGGCTCGATGAGGAAGCCCCAGCCGCCGTGCTCGCTGGGCAGCGCCACCGACCGGATGATCACACGCCGCGTTGATTGTGCTTGCATTGATCAGCCTTCTGCTCTCATTTGACGATTTGACGGCATCCGTTTGACAG
>JAADYY010000417.1 GCA_010092805.1 Chloroflexota bacterium
CAGGCGGGCTTCCAGGTGCTGAAGGCGTATGATGGCGCGACCGCGTTACACACCCTGCGCCGCGAGCGCCCGAACCTGGTCGTCCTCGATCTCATGCTGCCTGATCACGATGGCTGGGACATCACCCGCCTGATCCACAGCGACTCGGCGCTGAAAGGCACGCCGATCATCATGCTGACGGCGCGCATCGAAGATCACGAAAAGATCGTCGGGCTGGAACTCGGCGCGGACGACTACATGACCAAGCCGTTCAACCCGCGCGAGGTGGTGGCGCGGGTGCGGTCGGTGCTGCGGCGCACCAATGGCAGCGCCGACGACAGCGCTGATCAGGTGCTGCGTTACGAGGCGCTGGCGCTCGACCCGTACCTGCGCAAAGTGACGCTCAACGACCAGTTGATAGAACTGACGCGCATGGAATATGATCTGCTGCGCACACTGCTCAGCAGCCCAGGCCACGTCTTCACCCGCTCTGAGTTGATCGAAGCCAGCCTGTCGGTCGATTATGAAGGGTTGGAACGCTCGCTGGACACGCATATCAAGAACTTGCGCAAAAAGATTGAGCCGAACCCACGCCAACCCGAATACATCCAGACGGTTTACGGCGTCGGCTACCGGCTGGGCCAGCGGTGATGAACCAATTGTGGGTGCGCTTGAGTCTGGCGTTCACCGCCGTCACGCTGATCAGCTTTTCGGCCATTATGCTGATCATTCTGCTAGCTGTCCGCACCGTCACACCGCAGCCGCTGCGGACTCTGCTGCAAAACCCAGGGAGTTTGCCCGACCAGTTGGCCGACTTCTACGAGACCGAGCAGAGCTGGGACCATGTCGAGTTGATCTTCTGGGGGGCGGAGAGTTTGTTTCTGCCCGGCGTAACTGGCCGTATTGAATTCACCCTGATCGATCTTGATGGTCAGTTGATTTACGCAACCAATCCAGAGCCATCGCCCCAATTTCGCAACCCAGTCTCTATCGAAATCAATGGGGTGACACAGGCTTATCTAACATTTTGGCGCGACGAAGAAACGATCTTTTTGACGGGCCAGATCGAGAGCCTGCTGCTGCTGGTCGCCTTTGTCGGTACGGTGATTGGGGTGTTGTTCGGGATTCTGATGAGCCGCACCCTCACCGCCCCGCTCGATCATCTGGTGGCGGCGGCCCGCGCCATTGGCGCGCGCGATCTCTCGCGCCGCGTCAAGATCAACGGGACGGGCGAAGTGCTGGCGCTGGCCGATGCCTTCAACGAGATGGCCGCAGAGTTAGAGCAGAACGAAAAGCTGCGCCGCAACCTGGTTGCGGACATCGCGCACGAGCTGCGCACCCCATTGACGGGGATGCAGGGCAATCTCTACGCCATCCTCGATGACACGTACCCGTTGACCAAAGCCGAGGTCGCCGGCATTTATGAGCAGACGCGGCTGCTCAGCCGCCTCGTCAACGATTTGCATGAACTCTCGCAAGCGGAGGCGCGTCAACTGCCGCTGGTGCTGCATCCGACGGATCTCGGCCCATCGTTACGGGAGTGGGCGGCGGCGTTCATGCCGCAAGCGGAAAGCCGCGCGATCACGCTGGCGTTGGACATCCCGGTGGCGCTGCCGCTCGTCTGCGTCGACAGCCAGCGGTTGCAGCAGGTGATCGCCAATCTGCTGGGCAATGCGCTCAAACATACGCCCGCCGATGGGGTAGTCACGCTCGCGGCGTGCGCCGCCGACGGTGGCGTCGCCGTCAGTGTAACGGATACCGGGCGCGGCATTCCGCCAGAGCACCTGCCGCACATCTTCGAACGTTTCTATCGGGTGGACGCGGCGCGCAGCCGGAGCACGGGCGGGGCCGGGCTGGGGTTGGCGATTGCCCGCGCGATTGTGACCGCTCACGACGGGCGCATCAGCGCGGTAAGCAGCGGAATCCCCGGAGAAGGCACGATCTTTCGGCTGTGGCTGCCGCCAGCCACACACGATCCAGCCGACTAAGCGACTGTTTTGTGCTATGATGATGGCGTCACGGGCGCGCCCGACGGCGTGAGCCGTGTGCAATGGATCGGCTGAAGCAGTGAGCAGGTGAGGGGATGTCGGCGAACGTAGAAGCGATGGTGAGCCAAGGGATCGCGGCCTTTCAACAGGGCAACCGCCAAGAAGCGCAGGCACTGCTGCTCAAAGCGGTGGAACTTGACCCGTATCACGAGAAGGCCTGGCTGATGTTGAGCGGGGTGCTGGAAGATGAAGATGATCAGCGCACCTGCCTGGAAAATGTCCTGTCGATCAACCCAAATAATCAGCGCGCCAGGGATGGGCTGCGCTACCTCGATCAAAAGCAGGGTGGTGAGGCGGCCCCAGCGCCTGAACCCGCTGCACCAGCACCAGCGGCACCCAGCCCGGTACCGGAACCCGCACCACAGCCGCCGCCCGCGACCGAAAGCAGCGTTGAGTGGGATCTGGGTGACGTTGCGCCAGACCCGCCCATCACCAGCGGGCTGGAAACCAGCAGCATCAGCGCCGCGCCGCCGCAGCAAGATGAGCCAGATTACGACGACTGGCTGCAAAACCTCAATTTGCCTAACAACGCCAATAACGCGGCGGCGCTCACGGAAGCTGCCGACATTTTCGGCGGGATCCCCGATGATGACGATCTGCCGGCGCCGCCGCCCCCGGCACCCACAACGACGATGAGCAGCGACGACAGCGATTTCGGTGGCGGGCCGTTCAGCCAGGAAGCGTTGGGCATTGAGGCTGATCTGACGGATGAGCCGGAAGCAGCGGCTGCGCCGCGCGCGACGACGCTCCCGTTCGGCGAGACGCGCGCTGACACAACAGTCGACGATATTTTCGCCGTCCTCGATGAGGCGGAAGAGGGCGTTTCAGCGGGGGCAGACGATGAAGACGACGTTTTCACCCTGATTCCAAAGAACATCCGCGCGACCCGGCTGCCAGGCACCGTTGAGCGGGTGCCGCTGCTGCTGCGGCTGCTGGTGTTTGTGTTGATCCTGGCGAATATTGGTGCGGCGGCTTTTGTGCTGAATCAATACTTGCCGGCCTGATCGACGCTGGACAGCCGCGCCCTGTGATCCTATAATCTATGTCCAATTACACGGCATAAATTCAGCAAAGCACCGCGCTCGCGTGAGGGGGTGTGTGCTGAGAGAACCGCAAGAGGAGAAATGACGCGCCATGATGTGGCGCGTTTCACGACTATGGCTAATCATAAATCAGCGTGGAAGCGCATCCGCCAGAACGCCAAGCGGCGTGAACACAACCGTTACTATCGTGCCCGTACCCGTACTTTGATCAAGAAAGCGCGCACGTCACACCAGGGTGATGATGTCCAGGCCGCGATTGAAGCGACACGTGTCGCCATTCGCGATCTTGACAAGGCGGCCAGCCGCGGCGTGCTGCACAAGCGCAACGTTGCCCGCCGCAAAAGCCGCCTGATGAAACAGCTTCACCAGATGCAGCAGGCGCAGCAGACGTAACAGCCGTCCTCCCGCCGAACAACTGGACAGCATCACAAAAAACCGACCCGCTGGGAGTCGGCTTTTTGCTTTGTTAAATCTTTATACTTCTTGTAATAGTAGTGCGGCGGCATGGACGCCATTGGGGAGCGCAGTCATGGGGACTTCCAGGCGGTAGCCGACGCCGCGCACCGTTTTCAGATACTGTGGCTTGCTGGGATCCGTCTCGATGGCGCGGCGAATCCAGCGGATATGGACATCCAGCGTGCGGGTGTCGCCCAGGTAGTCGGTATTCCAAACATGCGCCATCAGGTCGCGGCGGGCGAGTGTCACGCCGGGGTTGCGCATAAAAATCTCGACGAGCCGCACGAGTTTCGGCGTTAAGCGGATCTCGTCACCGTGCGCGGTCAATACCTTCTGCACCGGGTCCATGGCAAACGGCCCACAAACGATCAGCGCTTCGGCACGCACGACGTGCTGATCCTCGCTGAGCAGATGATCGATTTTGTTGACAACTTTGCGCCAGGTGAACGGCGGGTACAGCAGGGCATCGGCCAGCGAGTCTGCACCGTTTTCCGGGCCGGGATGCAGGTGGATCAGCCAGGTTGTGGGCAAAGCGGTCTTCAGCTGCTTGCAAATGCGGTCGCCCGGTGTCCGCATCGAAATGGCGTCCAGCACGATCACCTGCGGGGGCTGTGCCTGCGCGTCGGTGAGGGCCTGCTTCCCACTCGGTACCACTTGAAGTGTGTAGCGTTTTTCCAGCGCTTCAGCAAACGGCGATTCCCCCTGTGATCGTGTGCGGGCGATCAGTAAGACTCTAGGCACTCCCATTGTAGCACCTCGTAATGGCGTGTTGGTGGATGAAATAGCGTAGATCCGGATAGCCCATTATAGCCCCGAATAAATGCAGGTCAACTCATCTGGCAGAACTCGCTCTGCCCAATCGGCCTATCTTGAGGTAATCTCTCGACAAGGTGCATGGTACGACAACACAACCCGCGAGGCCACCAGATGGCCTGTATAATATACAGTAAATCAGCCTATTGATTGGTTGGTGGTTGGTTAGTTGGTTAAATGAGATGAAGCCGTTGATGAACGCAGCAAATGAACACTTGATTGAGCAGCTCGATCAAGCAACCTCCTGGTCATGGCTTGCGGACTTGACCATGTGGACGCTCGATCAAGCCATGACGATCCAGCAAATTCCCGCGCCGACCTTCGCGGAATTGGCGCGTGCGCAGTATGTGAGCGAACAATTCGCGGCGTTCGGCTTGCAAGATATTGCGACAGACGACGTTTACAACGTTTACGGCCTGCTGCCCGGCGCAAATCGCACGCGGCCCGGCCTGATGATCGCAGCGCACACCGATACTGTCTTCGACGCGCAGACGGAGCTGACGCTCACGCGCGAGCCGGATGTGATTCGCGGCCCCGGCATTGGCGACAACAGCCTGGGGGCCGCTGCGCTGCTCACCGCGATCCGTGCGCTGCAAACGCTCAACTTCACCCCACCGCGCGACCTGTGGTTTGTGGCCACCAGCCGCGAAGAGGGCTTGGGCGATTTGGGGGGGATGCGGGCGGCGTTCACGCGCTTGCAACCGCACATCGACGCCGTGATCAATCTGGAGGGGCTGGCGTTCGGTCATGTCTATCACGCCGGGATCGCGGTGCGGCGGCTGCGGATTTCGGCGCAGACGGAGGGCGGGCATAGTTGGCTGCACTTCGGGCGGCCCAGCGCGATTCATGGGCTGATGACCCTCGGCGCGCAGATCGCGACTCTGCGGCCTCCAGCCTCGCCGCGCACGACGTACAACATCGGTGTGATCGAGGGGGGGCGCTCGATCAACACGATTGCCAACAGCGCTTGTCTCTGGCTGGATCTGCGGTCGGAGGATCGCGAGACGCTGGCAGCGCTCGAGCATGAGGTGCGCGACTGTGTCGAGGCGCTCACCACGCCAGATCTCACGTTCGAGATCGAGGTGGTCGGCGACCGCCCAGCAGGCCGCATCGATCCGGCGCATCCGTTGGTACAGCAGGCATTGGCGGCTTTGGCACAGGTCGGCGCGACCGGCGCGCTGGAGGTGGGCAGCACCGACGCGAACATCCCGCTGTCGGCGGGCTGCCCCGCGGTGACCATCGGCATCACGCGGGGCGGCAATGCCCACCGCCTCGATGAGTATCTGGAGACAGCGCCGGTCAAGGCCGGGCTGCGCCAGCTTATCCTGCTGACGTTGGCAACCGCGCGCTAATTGTGCCGAACCCGTTGCTTGATTCCGGCGGTCATCGGCTACAATGAGATCAAGATCAACCGAGCGAACTGCCAAGCAGCGAGAGAAGACAACTTATGCCTGCAATCGATGTGCTGGTCGTTGTCCAGCGGAAAGACGCGAGTCGGTATCACAAGAATCTGTCGGTGCATTCGGAATTCAAGGTGCGGCTGGTCTCAGATCCCAGTGACGCCCTCGACACCCTGGCGGATCGCGATCACCATGTGGATGTGCTGGTGCTCGATAACAACCTGGACGGGGTGTTTGATCTCGTCAGAGAGCTGCGGCACACCTACCCGCGCTTGCTGATTCTGCTGGTGGATGAAGAGGCCGACTTCGCCATGCCCGGCCAGGCCGATGACATCAGCACAGAACCATTTGAAAACGATGATTTGGTGCGGCGCATCAACCGCTTGATGTCTGACCGCAGCCTGGAGACTCTGCGCGCTGATGCTATGCCCCCCGTGCGTGAGTTCGCCAAGATTCTGCGCAAAGCGGCGGGCGAGATGGGCAAGCAGGAAGCGGCGGTCAGCGCGTGCCTCGATCTCGGCTACGATTATGTGGCGCTCTACAAGATCGAAAACCCAAATCCGCTGCAAGTTACGCTGCGGGCGCAGCAAGGCCCCAAGCCCATTCAGGCCGTCGCGCCCAAAGAGGCAGCGGCGGATGACATCATCGGCTGGGTGGCGAAAACCGGGCAGAGCCGCATCGCCGCGCCTGAAGACGACCTCAATCACCCGCTGGTGCGCAAGGGGCGGCTGGGCGCGGTCGCCTGTGTGCCGATTGGCGCGGCGAACCGTTACGGTGTGCTGGTCGCTTGCCGTGACGAACCCGGCACCATCACCCAGCAGAATGTCCTCATGCTCGAACTGATCAGCGCGCAACTCGCAGCGGTGATCACAAAAGAAACTTGATCACCACGCGATCACGGAAACGGGGCGCAGCGGCAGCAGATCATCGGCGGTGACGCCCGGTGCGGCAAAGCGTGCCGGCTTCTCACCAGTAGACGGTCAGCCAGTAGACGGTCAGGTGGCGCATGAATCGCGCCCGCTTGCCCACCGCCGCTTGATCGACGCAGCGCACGCCAGCCGCGAATCAAAAAGCCCCCACGCGGGGTGGTGAGGGCCGTGATGTCGCGCAGTGTGCTTCGATGCTTTAGGTGAGCGTTTCGGGCTGGGTTGGGGTCTGCGCGCGGAACTGCGTGCGGTAGAGTTCGGCATACAGACCGTTCTGCGCCTGCAGTTCAGCGTGCGTGCCGCGCTCGATGATCTGGCCGCGATCCATCACCAGAATCAGATCCGCCGACAGCACCGTGCTCAGGCGGTGGGCGATCACGACGCTGGTGCGCCCCTGCATGATCGTCTCGAGCGCGTCCTGAATCAGCGCCTCAGATTGGCTGTCGAGGTGGCTGGTCGCCTCATCGAGCACCAGCACACGCGGATCTTTGAGGATGACGCGGGCAATCGCCAGACGCTGCTTCTCGCCGCCGCTCAAACGATAGCCGCGCTCGCCAACGACCGTATCGTAGCGATCTGGCAGCCCCATGATGAAGTCGTGGATGTTGGCCGCTTGACACGCCGCGACGATTTCTTCATCGGTCGCTTCCAGCCGCGCGTACAGCAAATTGGTGCGGATGGTGTCGTGGAACAGATAGGTTTCCTGCGTCACCATGCCGATTTGCGCCGTGAGCGATTCGAGCGTCACATCGCGCAGGTCGTAGCCGTCGATCAGGATGCGGCCTTCGGTTGGGTCGTACAGGCGCGGGAACAGATAGGTCATGGTCGTCTTACCCGCGCCGCTCGGCCCCACCAGCGCGACCAACTGCCCCGGCTCGATGCTGAACGAGATGTTTTGCAGCGCCAGCTCACGCGCCTGATGACTCGGCGCGGCTTCGCCAGATTCCGGTGCGTCGGCGGGGGCTGCCGCCTTGCGCTGACCGTTCGCGGGTTTCTGGCCGCCGCCAGAGAGCACCGCCGTGACGTTATCGATCCGCCCGTGCCGGGTGACCTCGCTCAGCGGGTTGCGGGTGTCCGGGTCGTAGCGGAAGGTCACGTTATCGAATTCAATGCGGCCCGCCACGTCGGTGAGTTCGTGCGCGTCCGGCTTCTCGTCGATCTCGACGGGCATATCGACGATCTCGAAGACGCGCTCAAAGCTGACAATCGATGTGGAAAAGGCGACCGGCACATTCACCAGATATTGCAGCGGGCTGTACAACTGCCCCAGATAGGCACTGAACGCGACAATCGTCCCAATCGTGAAGGTGCCGTTGAGCACCAGATGGCCGCCCAGCCAATAGACCAGCGCTGTGCCGATCACGCTGACAAGGCCGAGCAGCGCGAAGAATTGGCTGCCCAGCACCGCGCGCCGGATGCCGATGTCGCGCACCCGCGCCGAACGATCTTCGAAGCGCCCGACTTCAATGCTGCGCCGCCCGAACAGCTTGACCAGCAGCGCCCCACTGATGTTGAGCGTTTCGTTCATCATCGCGTTCATCTCGGCGTTGATGTCCATCGCCTCCCGTGCGATCCGCCGCAGACGTGTGCCAATCCAGCGGGCCGAGAAGTAGAACAGCGGGAACACCACCAGCCCCAACAGCGTCAGCCGCCATTCCAGCGCGAACATCACCGCCAGCGTTGCCACCAGCGTGATCGCGTTGGTGACAGTGCCGACAATCGTGTCGTTGATGGCGCTCTGCGCGTTGACGACATCGTTGTTGAGGCGGCTCATCAGCTCGCCGGCTTTGGTATTGGTGAAGAAGCGCAGCGACATCCGCTGCAGATGGGCGAACAACGAGCGCCGCAAGTCGTAGATCACGCCCTCACCGATGGATGAGTTGAGATAGCGGTTCACGATGCTGATCGCGCTGGAAAACACGGGGATCAGCACCAGCCCAAGCGCCAGCACGTTCAGGCGAGCCGCGTCGCCGTTGGGCAGTGTGTTGTCGATCAAGTCACGAAAGATCAGCGGGGTGAGCAGGCCCAATCCGGTCGATGCCAGGATCAAGACCAGGGTGAAGATGATCTTCGTCCGGTAGGGAGTCGCGTAGCGCAGCACGCGCTGCACCAGCGGCCAGGTGACAGTGGCCTGTTTAGCGTCGTCATCGTCGGGCCACATATAACGCCACATTCGCATAGAATCCTCTCATGGTGGTGTCGGTATGGGACGTGTGGATAAGTTGGCGAGCAGAGTCGGTTTTTCGGCGGCGTCTATGCCCGGCACGACACAGAACCCCACCCGCGACTCGCCCAGTTTAATCGATCAGTCGCTGTAATGTACCTGGCAATACGGTCAGGTTTGCCCCATAACTAATTCTACTACCCGCTACCCGCTGGGCGACGCAGCGGAAACCTATCGGATGCGCGTGCAGGTTGGCGATGATGCATTTATCGCCGGGATTCGCCAAAGTATCTTTGGCTAACTGCCGGGAGCCACTTTTGTAAGCAGCGGAACGCTGCCGCACCCAAACGAGACGGGTGAGCGTGCGGCAAGCGTATACGCTCGGTCAAACTGATTTACTCGCTGATGGTGAAGGTCAGCGCTTGGCCCACCAAGCCGCCATCGATATACAGCTCGACGCGCCAATTGCCCGGCGTGAAGGCGACATCCTGCGGCGAGATGAAAAACCAGATGCACGCTTCCTGGATGAAACTGTCCGGCGACCAATCATAACTGATCACTTCAGTGCCTTCGCGGTACCAGCGCGTGCTGACCTGGTTATTGGTATTCAGGCCGCGCGCCAGCGCCGAGATGTAGATCGATTCATCGGCGCTGGTGAAGGCGTTGCGTGCATTGACCGGGCAATCATCTGCACCCACAGCCGGACTCATCGTCAGGTTGCTGAGAATTGACGAGGCTGCGCCAGCATTTGCTGCGGGGGGGGTGGGTTCTGCCGTCTCCAACTGCACCAGCTCCGGCGTGGGCGGTGCCAACGTGATGTTCGCGCGTGCGCCTGCGCTGGTGGGCACAATTGCGCGGGTGGGGAAGGCCGGCCCACTGCCCCCCGGTGGGTTGATCTGGGGTGTGGGAACGATGGGGGTGATTTCGACGACGCTGACATCGGGTGTGCCCAGCGCCATCAGCGTCGAGGCGATGCGTGTGCTCTCCTGTTCCGCGCGGCGCATCGCGGTCTCCGCCGCCTCGATGGTCACCATCATCCGCTCCGACTCAATCGTCGCCGTTGCCCCAATCGCGGTGATCTGCGCGCTCAGCGTCTCATTATTGGCACCGCCGCCTTCTGCCGGGGCGGTGCCAAAGAAATTACACCCGGCCATCAGCAGCCCGGCCAGCAACCAGCTTATGCGATATGTCCAGCGTATCATCAGCCGCTTTTGACCTCATGCCCTTATACAAGCAAACACTTAGTTTAACAGCGCATCGGCGCAGGACAAGCCGCCGTCGAGCAAGCGTCGGTCGCCAGAATCAACACGACCCCACCAAGTTGGTGAGGTCGTGTGGTGAATCTGCTTGGAGGTGCCGGACACTGCCATCCGGGTCCGAAAGATTCGATGACATGCTTCTACAGGCTTAGTTGACTATTTCGCTCTCGCTGATGGTCGCCCGGTCAACACGGTACAGCACCAGCCAGCCGATGTCATCTTTGGCCCCACGTATCGGCGTCATGGGAACCGCACACCGTCTTTAATGACGCCCGCCGATCAACCCGGACGGTGACGAATTGGGCGGACGGTTGGGCACGCTATGGCCCAACTACTCTAACTAAATCGCCTTAGGCGGCGTAAGCCAGAGCAGGTTGGTGGTTGTTGGCATTTATGCCTTTGCTCATTTTAAGGTGGTTGAGCGCCACCGCCTGCCACAAGCCCTCAGCCTCTCCCGTCGAAGCTAGTTCACCCCCGTGTGACAAACAGTATATCAGAGTTTTGCGTAAGTGTAAAGGGTCATAAAAGTTCAGAGGGTGGTGCTTACAACCAATTTGCTCCTGTCGGGCGGGCGATTGCCATGAGAATTTTGCTACGTGGATTTGTGAATGTCTTGGAGCTGCCACCGTTCGCCGGAACGATTGCCATACATCAGCGCCGATCTTGCCAGCAGGAGGCGGTTACGGCGCGATGGATTCAACGCACATCGCAGCGCAGATATGAGCAATCGGCCACGCCAGCGGAACCTGGGTTGCGCAACCTGCTGCGCATAGTCACGCAGTTTCTGCTCCAACGGTTTGTCGTAGTTCCTGACGAGTTCAATCGCTTCACCGATCAAACCGTAGGATGCGTGGAGTGTCGCCAGCCGCGTGAGGTTGCGCGCTCGTTCCTCTGGTGTCAGTGCCGCGAGCCACGCGCGGCCCCGCATGAAGACCGCGTCGCAAAATGTCATGCGCCGTTTGGTAGCCTCGATGTCGTGCATCGCTGCATACGAATACCGGGGTTGCAGCGTCAGAAATTCAAACCCTTGCTGGCGGAGGTACTGCTCGATCTCGCTGAAGCGCGGCTGCTGCGCGTACATCTCCGCAAATTCGGCTTCAACCTCGATGGCAAGCACGGCGGGCAGGATATGGGTTTCGCCGCTTTGCAGAATCTCTAATTCGCTGCCCTGGGTATCCACTTTGATGAAATCAATCGTTTCAGATAAAACACCTTGCTTGTAAAGATCGTCCAGGCTGACGGTATCGAGTTTGACGACTTCCACCACTTGATCGCGGAAGCTCTCCGAATAATCGGGGTTAGGCCGCAGCAGACTCGATAGCACCGCCTCGCGCGCGATGAAGAAGTCGCGATCTTTTGCGGTTCTACCCACCGCGACCGGCAGAACCCGCGCGCTCCGCCAGGGC
Organism: Chloroflexota bacterium; assembly: GCA_010092805.1. Lineage (GTDB taxonomy): Bacteria > Chloroflexota > Anaerolineae > Aggregatilineales > Phototrophicaceae > Flexifilum. The sequence goes on from JAADYY010000417.1 coordinate 11,495, forward strand.
GACTGCTGGGCCAACGCTGCGTTCAAACGGGTGCATTCTGCCTCATCGGGTTCAAAGCCAATGACATTGACCGAAGCGGCAATCGGCATCAACTGGCCGGCCAGGCTCCCGCGCGCACCAATATCGATGATGCTCAGTTCGTCATCCCCAAGAATGCTCGCTAGTGAAGCCGTTGGTGCGCTCATTGGTTGACCTTTTCACATGCTGTAGACAATCGCCGGGCATTGCAGCGCCATGCCAGGATCAGCGCAGATTGTAGGGCACGAGTGGCCAAATGCCAATGCGGGCCGATCAACATGAGGGCGGTGAATTTTCGGATAGTCAAATGCTACACAGTGGAACTAACTGATGGGTGGAGACAAGTACGAGAGCGCTGGGTGATTACCCAGAAATGCACCAGAGCCGCGTCAATTGACGTGGCTCTGGTGGCTTAAGGTAATTTTCCAAGAATAATTTTGGGTGTGGCTCAGCTATGCGCTGATCGCCATTTGTGCGAGGCGGAGCGATGGCGGTTCGGCAATTGCGCTCCCCGCGGCTTCGTCCGCCCCAGCGGAAGTCGGCTCGACATTGGATTGGTTGGCTGCGCGCCGCGTGTCCGCGAGAATGAGGTGCGTATCGCCAAACTCGTGCCACAGATAGCGCGCCGCGACTGCTTCCCGATACGCATCACGGATCAGATCCTGCCCGCCGATGGTGTAAAGCATCGCCAGATGGCTCGTCACCGGGTCATGCAGGCCGGTGATCAGCCCGTCGATTACATTGACGCCGCGCGCCGGGTGAATGTACAGGCGGGTGAAGCCGCTGGTCGCGCGGACGGCCTGCCCATCCCATGCGGATTCGAGCGCGCGGACGACCGTCGTTCCCAGCGCGATCACGCGGCGACCAGCGCGGCGTGCGGCGTTGACGGCTTCGGCTGTCTCTGCCGGGATGCTGAACGGTTCGGCGTACAGCATGTGATCTTCAACGATGTCGGCTTCGACCTCCAGGCTGGAGACCCCGGTGTGCAGCGTCAGCGTGGCGATGTTGACGCCGCGTTCGCGCAGCCGATCCAGGACGCGGGTCGTGAACGGGTAGGTAGGCGGCGGAGGGCATCTCGGCGCTGCCGGGCACGCTGGCGAACACCGTCTGGTACATCGCCAGCGGGAAGTCGCTGTCGGTGTACCCATAGCGGATCGCTTTGCCGCTGCGCGTCATCTCTGCGCGCACATCGCCGCTGGCTTGCACGAACCACAGCCG
>JAADYY010000418.1 GCA_010092805.1 Chloroflexota bacterium
AAATGATCCGCTGGCCGTGCGCATCAGCCCGGCGAGATGCGCGCCGACCCCCAGCGCTGCGCCCAGATCATACGCCAGGCTGCGAATGTACGTGCCGGGGCTGCACGTGACATCGAGCGTGACCTGCGGCGGCTGCCACGCGACCACCTCAAGCGCATGGATGTGCACCGGGCGGGGCGGGCGCTCAACGACTTCGCCCGCGCGCGCCAGATCATACAGCTTACGCCCACCTTGCTTGATCGCGCTGTACATCGGCGGTACCTGCTCAAGCGCGCCGACGAAAGCCCCCAGCGCGTCACGAACATCAGCCTCGCTCAGGTGATCGCTGGGACGCTGCGCTGTGATCTCACCTTCGGCGTCGTAGGTATCGGTCGTCACGCCCAGATGCACAACCGCCCGGTAGCGTTTGGTGGTGTCCATCACATATTCGCTCAGCCGGGTCGCCGCACCCAGGCAAATCACGAGCACCCCCGTCGCCAAAGGATCGAGCGTACCCGCGTGACCGATCTTCTTGATCTGCAAGCCGCGCCGCAGCTTGGCGACGACATCATGGCTTGTCCACCCCAACGGCTTGTCGATATTGAGGAAACCGAAAATGTCACCCATGCGTTTCGGGGGTGCCCAACTCGTTTCGCTTGATTGCCTCCCGCAGCAGCTTGATCACACGCGGTTTGGCGACTTCCAGCGGGCCGTCGATGGTCGCTCCGGCGGCCTGTTTGTGACCGCCGCCGCCCAGCGCCAGGGCAACCGCACCCACATCGTAACCCAGCGCACAGCGCATACTCAGCTCCACCCGGCCCTGCGGCGTCTCTTTGAAGACCACCGCGATTTTGGCCTGCTCCACCTTCGCCAACTCGCTGACCAAACCGCCGTCGGTTGGCTCCGGGATGTTGGCACGCTTGAAATCGTCTTTCGTGATCGTCGCCGAGATGATCGCGCCGTCGAGGTCGAGGTTTTGCAGCGCGTATTTCCACAGGTTAATCGTGCTGAAAGGTTTGCTTTCCAGCGTCCGCGCGACCGCCTCATGCAGCGATGCGCCCGCTTCCATCAAGCGCTGCGCCACTGTCAGTGTCTCCGGGCGCACGTTGCTGGTGCGGAAGCCGATGGTATCCGTGACCAAGCCGGTCAACAGCGGCTGCGCCACATCAACCGTCAATGGGTGTTCGAGCGCCACCAGCCAGTGATAGACGATCTCGGTCGCGGAGACGGCTTCCGGCAGCACCAAATGCACGTCGCCGAACATGGTGTTTGTGGGGTGATGATCCAGATTGATCACCATTTCGCTGTGCGCTCGACCGTAGGCACCCGCGCGACCTGTGCGCTCCTCATCGCTGGCATCCAACGAGATCATCAGCGCCCACTGCCCCTCCGTGAGATCCGCTTGTACCTGACCAGTGCCGGGCAGAAACTTCAGGTACTCTGGCACGCCGCCGTCCACCGCCGCCGTTACCGTTTTGCCGCGCTCACACAGCGCATTCGCCAGCCCCACCAGCGCCCCAATGGCGTCGCCGTCCGGGTTGAGGTGTGTCACGAGCAAAATCGGCGCGGCAGCAGCAACCGCCTCGCTGGCTCGCGCCCAGTTCACATTAGTCGCGTTGATCGTCGTCATCTTCTGGCGGAATATCCAGTTCTGAAATCAGCTGATTGATGCGTTCGCCGCGATCCAAGCTGGCGTCCCAGATGAAGAAGAGTTCCGGCGTCTTACGCAGCCGCACCCGTTTCCCCACCTCGCGGCGCAAAAATCCGTTGGCGTGCGCCAGGGCCAACATGACCTCTTTTTGACGTTCCTCCTCGCCAAGCGCGTTTACCCACACCTTGGCGTACTGCATTTCCAAGTCAAGCTCAACCTCAGTGACCGTCAACCCGTACAGGCGCGGGTCGGAGACCTCGCGCAGCAGCAGCTCACTGAGAATCTGGCGGATGCGCCCGCCCATGCGATCTTGTTTGATGCTCATCCGAATTCCTCTGTGCAAAAGTTGTGTTTTGGAACGGAAACAGCCCAGACCGAAACTGTTTGCGTTCCGCTCTGAGCTGTTCAAGCATGATTGATCATTTCTCCACAGCGTTCGAGGATCAACCCTAAACACTGGGGCAACCGGTTAGCTTACGCGCTCGGTCACGAAGAACTCAATGCGGTCGCCTTCCTGATAGGCTTCAAAATCGGCCAGGCCAACGCCGCACTCAAACCCGGAGCGAACTTCGCGGACATCCTCGGTCATGCGCTTGAGCGAACTCACCGCCACACTTTCGACGACGGTTTTATTGCCGCGCTTCACCCGCGCACGTGCGTTGCGCCGCGCTTCGCCCTCTATCACCATACACCCGGCAATCGAACCGATCTTGGCGATGCGGAAGACCTGGCGCACTTCGGCCACACCAATCACGCGGTCTTCATACACCGGCTCAAGCATACCTTCCAGCGCCAGTTCAATGTCTTCCAGCAGCTTGTAGATGACATTGTACTTGCGGATCTCGACGCCGTGTGTCTCCGCTGAACGCTGCGCTGCGGAGTCGACGCTGACATCGAAACCGATGATAATCGCGCCTGAGGTCGCGGCCAGCATCACATCGCTTTCGCTGATGTTGCCGACTTCCGACGAGAGAATACGAATGCCGATGCCTTCGCTGTTGTTTTCCTCAAGCTCACGCAGCGAGTCGACGATGGGCTGCAACGAACCCTGCACATCGACCTTGATGATCAGCGTGAGTTCCTTTGTTTCGCCCGCGTTGAACTGTGCGAACAGGTCATCGAGCGAGAACGCTGCCCGTGTCGAGGAGTCTTGGGCCGCCTGTTCCGCTTCCTTGCGCTCGCTGACGATGCTGCGCGCGGTCTTTTCGTTCTTGACGCTCTCGAAAGTGTCACCCGCCTGCGGCAGATCATGCAAGCCGAGCACTGCCACCGGCGTTGACGGCCCAGCGACCTTGACCTGCTTGCCACTTTCGTCAAACATCGCGCGGATGCGCCCATAGGTGGTGCCCGCGACGATTTCGTCGCCGCGCTTCAACGAGCCGTTGAGCACCAGCAGCGTCGTCACCACGCCACGACTGCGATCAACCTCAGCTTCCAGCACCGCACCGCTGCCGCCTGTGTTTGGGTTGGCGACAATGTCGCTGTCTTCTGCGACCAGCGTGATCGCTTCCAGCAAATCATCAATGCCATCCCCTTGCAGCGCCGCAACGGGGACAACCATCGTATCGCCGTCCCATTCATCGGGCACCAACCCCAGCTCAGAAATTTGCTGCTTAACCATTTCAGGGTTCGAGTTGCGCTTGTCCACCTTCGTGATCGCCACGACAATGGGCACATTGGCCGCGCGCGCGTGATTGAGCGCTTCGCGTGTGGTTGGCATCACACCGTCGTCTGCGGCAACCACCAACACGACAATATCCGCACCCTGCGCACCGCGTGCGCGCATGGCCGTAAACGCCTCGTGACCCGGTGTGTCTAAAAAGGTGATTTCCTGACCGTTGTGGGACACTCGGTAAGCACCGATGCCCTGCGTGATGCCACCCGCTTCGCCTTCGGCAACTTTTGTCTTGCGGATGGTGTCGAGTAGCGTGGTCTTACCGTGATCAACGTGACCGAGGATGGTAACGATGGGCGCGCGCACATTGAGGTTTTCCGCTTTCTCCTTGGCGTAAACCCGACGCCAGGTTTGCGCGGTTTCGGCGCGCTTCTCGCGCTCGGCCTGAGCAGCAGCGGCGCTGGCCGACTGCGCCTCAAAGCCCAACTCTTCCACCACAATCGCTGCGGTGTCGTAGTCGATTTGCTGATTGATGGATGCCATGATCCCGTTGGCAATGAGTTTCTTCATCACCTCAATCGGGCTGGCATCGATGAGTTCCGCCAATTCGCGGACGGTCAGATAATCCGGGACCATTATTGCCTGTCGTTCTTGTGCCATCGTTTGTTTCTCCTACAGCATCACGATGGGCCAGGCTCAAACCGGATTATGCGGAAACTGCCTCACCCATCGCAGTCATGGATAGATGTGTGATACAAAAACTGAAAACTCATGATGACGGCCCTGATTGGCGTAGCTGCGCGCGGGTCTCAGGGGTCAAAGTGGTGCGCAACGCTTTCGCCAGTACCTCACTGGCGGCAGCGCGTTCCCAACATGTGGGGTTGTCGCATAAGTAAGCGCCGCGCCCGTTACGCTTACCGCTCAAGTCGATCTCGACACCTTGTTCTGTGCGCACAACCCGGGTGAGCGTTCGCTTCCCGGCTTGCTGACGACAGACCACACACGTGCGGATGGGCACGTGCTTCCGGGGTGGGTTGGGCCTAGCGCTCATGATCGCTAACTATCCCAGTCATCTTCGCGTTCGCGGTTCCCCTTGCGCCGTCGTTTGACGACGACGCCGCCAACTTCCTCGTCATAAACAAGCTGACGGCCCTTCTTCTTCTTCTTGCTGGCCTCAGCACGTTTGCGCTTAGATTGTTCGTCCGAGTCGGACTCGCTTTCGCTGTAGTAATCGTCAACCGCCGCTTCGAAATCAACGTCAGCCTCGGTTTGTTCGGCTGGCGCTTGCTGGGGTCGTTGGGCCGGCTGCCTGCTTGGCGTCACAGGGGCAACTTCGGGGGCATCCACCTCTTCAACGACGACCGGTTCCGGTTCCACCACTGCGGTTGGCTCGGCCACCGCTTCCGGCGCTGGCTCCAATTCGGTCGTTGTCACTTCCGCCATCGGCGCTTCGGCGGGCGGCGCTTCATCGACAGGGGCTTGGATGGGTTCTTCAATGGGTTCTTCAATGGGTTCTTGGGCGGGTTCTTGGGTGGGTTCTTCGACGGGTTCTTCGACAGGCTGCTGCTCATCCACCTCAGCAACCAGCAAATCATCCGGAATCACAACAGCATCAAGCGCCACCTGCACCATTTGGAGTGCGTCGGCTGGGCAATCACGGAGCATTTGCTGCAAGCGATTCTCGTCAAGCAGGAAGCGCCACATCACCTCACCGACGTTTTCCAATGGCCTGAGCGCATCCATGATCGATTCAGGCAAGTCGAGTGTTTCAACGGACAGTTGGAAAACTGCTGGCGGCAGCGTGCTCTTGACTGCGTTGATCTCGGCGAGCCGTGCCTCACGGGCCGCTTCACGCGCGGCCATGATCAACCGCTGCGCAGTATCGGCGAATTGGGCCAGCGTCGTGAACTCTTCCGGCATAACCGCTTTGTTGGCCGCCCGCTTGTCGATGATCCGGCGGACATCGTCCAGCAGATCAGTGTAATCAACTTCCAGGGCTTTCAGCGGCGGTTTGCTCAGCCCTTCGAGCGCTTCCTGAACAGCCTCAGTCACGCTCTTGATGTCGATGCGCCAGCCTGTGAGCTTGGCCGCCAAGCGGGCATTCTGCCCTTCGCGCCCAATGGCGAGCGAGAGCTGCTCGTCCGGCACAATCACCACTGCCGTCCGCCCGTTATCGAAATCATCTTCCAAATAGACCCCGCTCACCCGCGCCGGACTCAGCGCTTTGGCGATGAAGACTTCCTGGTTGGGGTTCCATTCGATAACGTCGATTTTTTCTTCGTGCAGCTCTTTAACGATATTCTGGATGCGAATGCCGCGCATCCCGACGCAAGCCCCCACCGGGTCAATGCCCTCTTGCAGCGCAGCGACCGCCACTTTTGATCGATAGCCGGCCTCGCGCGCGATATTTTTGATCTCCACCTGACCGTTGAAGATCTCTGGGACTTCAAATTCGAGCAAGCGCCGCAGCATATTGCGGTGGCTGCGGCTGGCAATGATCTGCGGGCCACGGCTGCTGCGCTTGACTTCCATGATGTAGATGCGAATCTTGTCGTGCGGCTTGTAGCGTTCGCCGGGGATTTGCTGGGCACGCGGCAGAATCGCCTCAGCACGGCCCAGGCTGACCGTCACCATGTTGGCGTTGATGCTCTGCACCAAACCGTTGACGATTTCGCCTTCCCGCCCAACAAACTCTTCGTACAGCGAGTTGCGCTCCGCTTCCCGAATCTTCTGCAGGATGACTTGTTTGGCCGTCTGCGCGGCAATGCGCCCAAACTTTTTGGTGGTGCCTTCGGCCTGCACCATCACCATGTCACCCAGGTTGGCTTCCGGCTCGTAGTAACGGGCTTTTTCCAACTCGACCTCAGTGCGTTTGTCCTGCACTTGATCGACGACTTCCTTTTCGACGAAGATTCGCGCGCGGCCTGTATTGAGATCAAAATTCGCCTCAACACGCTGGGATGAGCCAACCCCCGCATCGCGTCGATAGGCGGAGACTAAAGCCGTGCTCAACGCCTCCAGCACGGTTTCGCGCGGGAGCGCACGCAGTTCCGCAATCTCATTGAAGGCGACTTCGAACTCGCTTTTCATTTGCTTTCTTTATTCTCCCGTTGGGATTTTGGGGATAGGTTGGGTGTTTGAAACCCTTGAGAACCAAAAAATGGGTTAAACAACCCATTTCTTTGCTTGCATATTTTACCATAGCCGCCCGGCTGATGGCAAGCGAGAATTCCGCCGCGCGCCCTGATCTGTTAAGCGCAGCGAAAGTGTGCTTTCACCAACACGGACAGGCACAACTTATGTGCTGTGTTGGTGTGCTGCGCCCCTCCGAAGCGATGAGGGGCGCAGCCGTGCTTACGGTTACGGCGCGGTGATCGCGCCTGTCGCCTCGCCCATGACTCCGCCGCTGATTTCGGCGGTCAGTTCCTCAGTCGCTGCGGTGATGGGGGCCTGCTCTTCACCCTCAGCGACACCACCGAGTAACTCAATCGTTTCTTCGGGCAGCAGTGGCCCCACCTCGGCGGTCGCTTCCGGCGCGATAGGCTGACCTGCCAGCGGATCGACAGCAGGTGCTGATTCGACGAACGGCGCAAAGCGCAGCACCCGCCCGGCAGCATTATCGACCACATACACATTGCCCGCCGCATCCGTTGTGATCCCGCCAATCGTGTCGAATTGGCTACCATCACTTGGCTGATCGGTTGGCTGCCCGAACGCGCCGATACAATTGCCCAGCAGGTCGTAAACGAGCACACGGCCCGCGTTCGGGTCGGTGACATACAACAGCCCGCGCTGATCATCGACCGCCAAATAGGGGCGGCTGCCGAGATCCTCATACCAGGCATTGACCTCGAATACCATCTGCGGGTCGCCCGTCGCTGCGTTGAACACCGACACGCGGCGGTTCCATGTATCCGCCACAAACAGACGACCATCGGCACTCACGGCAACCCCGGCTGGCTCGTCCAGTTGACCAAACGCGCTGCCGCCGGAACCGACATCGTAGAGATACTGACCGTTCAGGTCATAAACGCGAACGCGCTTGTTGCCAGTATCCGAGACGAACACACGGCCCGCGTCATCGACGAACACATCGCGCGGCCCCCAGAACCCATCAACGGGTTCGGCAGGTGCATCGAAGCTGAACTGACCAATCTGTCCCCAGCCCGTGAGCAGATCGAACGACGGCGAGAACGCCCGAATGCGGTAATTCCACGTATCCGCGACATAAAGATTGCCCGACGGGTCAACCGCCACGCCGTTGGGTCGGTTCAACGCCAGGTTTGGATCGGTCGTGTTGCCATCCAGCGCTGTGATGTAGCTGCCGTTGGTATCGAACACCGAGATGCGGTTGCCGAACTCCTCAGCGACGTACACCCGGCCATCATCGCTCACCGCGATGTCGAGGGGGTTGATCAGCGGCGCGGGCGGGCTGAAGATGACATCGGCGAAACGGGTCTGCCAGTTGGCTGTACACTGGTTGACCGTCGTCACCGCTTCCGGCGGGACAAACGCTATTCCATCGCCCACGCCCAGGTTCCAAACCTGCGCTGCGATGTCCTTACGGACGTAGAAATACAGCCGCTCTGCAACAGGCCAATTTTGCAGGCTGAAGTCCGTCCCCACCGCTTGACCGTAGCGAGTGTAGTCACGCGACCACCAAATATCGAACATCCCCAGCCGGATCTCCGACGCTTGCGTGTTGGTCGGCGAGAAATCGAGCGCATTGGTCACCCGCTGCGGTGTCAGGTTGAAATAATCCTGCATCGGCCACCACATGCGGATGTACTCAAAGCGATAGTAGCGATCTTCCAGCAGCGGTTCCACACGTGCCCGAATGTCCTGGCTGGCATAAACCGCCGCACGACCATCCACCGCCTGGAGTGTGGGGTTTTGCCCGAAGAACGTGGCGTTGTTCAGGTTGCGGAAGTACCACGTCACCGGCCAGGCGTTGCCGCCCCACGCGAAATCCAAGTTAGGGCCATCGGTGGTACGCAGGGCCAGCTCATCAATCTGCTCCATCATCAAACCAATGCCGGGGGCCGCATGCGC